>JBGPYI010000135.1:0-6475 GCA_041493175.1 Gaiellaceae bacterium
CAAGTGCCTGTGCCCGCTGGGAGAGACCGCGGCGATCGCGGTCGCGAGCTACGTCGAGAAGTTCCGCGCGGAGTTCATCGCGCACGTCGAACAGGGCGGCTGTCCGTTCGGAGACTCGTCGCCGCTGCACGACGTGCTCGCCCCGGTCGCGATGCACTTGCACTCCCCGAGCTCCGCGGTGCCCGCATGAGCGCGGCCGAGACGGTCAGGCTGACGATCGACGGCGTCGCCGTCGAGGTGCCGAAGGGCACCGGGCTCGTCGAGGCCGCGCTGGTGGCCGGGATCGAGATCCCCGTTTTCTGTTACGAGCCGCGACTCGGGCCTGCCGTCGGTGCCTGCCGCATGTGCCTGTGCCAGGTGGAGCCGGGCCCGCCGAAGCCGCAGGCCGCATGCACGCTGACCGCGCAGGACGGGATGGTCGTGCGCACCGCGCTGACATCGCAGGTCGCGGCCGACGCGCAGAACGCGACGCTCGAGTTCATCCTCGTCAACCATCCACTGGACTGCCCGGTCTGCGACAAGGGCGGCGAGTGCCCGCTACAGGACCTGACGTTCCGCTACGGCCCCGGCAACACGCGCATGACGTTTCCGAAGCGCACGTTCGAGAAGCCGATCCCGGTCTCGCCGCTGATCGCACTCGACCGCGAACGCTGCATCCTCTGCTACCGCTGCACCCGGTTCAGCGAAGGCGTGGCGGAGGACGGCCAACTGGTCGCGGTCAACCGCGGCGCGGGCACCATGATCGCCACGTTCGGAGACGAGCCCTACCGGGCGCCGTTCAGCGGCAACGTGATCGAACTCTGCCCGGTCGGCGCTCTGACGTCGACGACGTATCGCTTCGAGGCCCGGCCGTGGGAGATCCAGAACGTCCCGACCGTCTGCGGGATGTGTCCCGTCGGCTGCAACGTCAGCGCGACGACGCGTGAGGGCAAGGTCAAGCGGATCCTGTCCCGGAACCACCCCGAGGTGGACGACGGCTGGCTCTGCGACAAAGGCCGTTTCGCATACGCGCACCTGCACGCCGAGGACCGGCTGCGCGATCCGCTCCTGCGCGTGCGTCGCCGCGGCTTCGAGGAGATCTCCTGGGAGCGTGCGCTCGACGAGGCCGAACGGCTGCTCCGCGAGGCGGATGGACGCATCGTCACCGCGCTCTCGGGCTCCGAGACCGTCGAGCAGGCGTACGCGCTCGGCAAGCTTCTGCGCCGAGGGCTCGGCGGCCACACCGCCTTCTTCGCCGAAGAGACGTCGGATGCGCTGGACGCCTTCCGCGTTCCGCTGTCGGCGATCCGCGACGCCGACGTCGTGGCGGTTCTTGGGGACGCACCGGTGGTCGAGCGTGCTCCGATCGTCGAGCTCTGGATCAAGGAAGCGCGCCGGCGAGGTGCACGCGTGCTCTACGAGCTGGACGAGGAAGCGGTTCGCGGTGCCGACCGGGCGATCCTGGTCTGGTGCGGTCCGGGCGGCCACGGCGGGGCGACCGTCGCGGCACTCGCACAGCGGCTCGGTGTGAGCGGCGCGTTCTACATCCCGGAGACCGCCAACGGACGGGGGGTCTGCGACGCGTGGTCGTGCTCCGACGATGCCGAGTCTCCGAGCCCCGACCCTGTCGGCCTATTGATCGTCTCCGGCGACGAGGCCGCGGCCAATCCCGACGTGCGCGCTCTCGCGGAGAAGGCCGAGCGCGTGCTCGTGATCTCGATGTTCCAAGGCCTCGCCGGCGGCTGGGCGGATCTCGCCCTGCCGGGAACGAGCTACCTCGAGCGCGACGGGACCTACGTGAACCTCGAGGGACGCGTCCAGCGGCTGCGCCGCACCGTCATCCCACCCGTGCCCGACGAACTGGCCTGGATCTCGAAGCTCGCAGAGCGCTTTGACGTGGAGCTCTCTCCCTATCCGTCACTGGTGTTCGAGGAAGTCTCTGCGATCGCTTTCGGCGGGATCCCCTTCGGCGAGATCGGCGAGCTCGCGCCGCTGCCGCCGGCTACCGGGGCGAGCGCTCCCATCGAGGTGAACAGGGCGGAACCGGCGCGAGGTGATCACGGTCTGCGCCTCGTCCGCTACCGCCCTCTTTTCTCCGGCCCAGCTGTTGACCGTGTCCCCCAGCTGGAGTTCCAGCGGCCGCAGCCCGAGGCCGAGCTGTCAGAGCAGGACGCGCGCTCGCCCGGGATCCGAAACGGCGAGGAGATCACGATCCGGTCGAACGGCACCTCCGTCCGCCTGCGCGCGCGCGTGAGTCGCGAGCTGCGGCCCGGTGTCGTGCGCGTTCCCGAGGGCTTCGCGGGCGACCTGCAGCCGAGTGTGGAGATCTCGAAGTGAGGGAGCCGTGGTGGATCTCCCTGATCAAAGCCGGGGTGATCGTGAACCTGATCATGGTCGCGTTCGCGTACACCACGTGGCTCGAGCGCAAGCTGCTCGGGCGCATGCAGAACCGTTACGGCCCGAACCGGGCGGGCCCGTTCGGACTGCTGCAGCCCATTGCCGACCTGATCAAGCTCGTGCGCAAGGAGAGCTTCTTCCCGGTCGCGGCGCACCAGCCGCTCTACATCGCGGCACCGATCATCTCGTTGTTCACCGCGCTCGCGGCGTTTGCCGTCATTCCGTTCGGAGCCGGCTGGCAGATCTGGCGCTACCACGTCGACGGTGAGATCGCGAACGTGTCGATCGCGCTGATCCTGGTCTTCGCGCTCGGCTCGATCGGCGTGTACGGCGCGATCATCGGCGGCTGGGCATCGCAGTCGAAGTACTCGCTGCTCGGCTCGATGCGCACGTGTGCGCAGCTCGTCTCCTACGAGGTGTCGCTCGCGCTGTCGGTGCTGGGCGTCGTCCTGATGGGCCAGTCGCTCAACCTCGTCGACATCGTCAACAAGCAGGGCGCGACGATCTGGTTCTTCATCCCGCAGCTCGCGGGACTGCTCGTCTTCTTCTTCGCGATGATCGCGGAGACGAGCCGGCCGCCCTTCGACCTGCCCGAGGCCGACACCGAGCTCGTCGCCGGGTACCACACGGAGTACGGCGGCATGCGCTGGGGCCTCTTCCAGACGGCCGAGTACATCAACATGATCACGCTCTCCGGGCTCGCGGTGACGCTCTTCTTCGGCGGCTGGCACGGCCCGTACGCACCCCTCGGGCCGCTCTGGTTCCTCCTCAAGGTCTTCATCTTCGTGTCGGTGTTCATCTGGATCCGCGCTTCGGTGCCGCGTCTCCGCTACGACCAGCTGATGCGCTTCGGGTGGAAGATCCTGCTGCCCGTCGCGACGATCAACGCCGTGATCACCGCCCTCCTGGTGGTGTGGGTATCGTGAGCGTCGCTCGCCTTCGGCTCGCTCCCGCGAGGGAAGCCATGTTTCCCTCACGAGCTCCCTTCTTTAGGGATCGCCTCAACGCCCGCACCGTGGCGACCGCCGCCGCGCGCGCTGAGGAGAAAGAGCGGGGAAACCTCCCGGTTTCCCCTTACGCCCCTTCCACCGCTCATCGACCAAAGGACGGCCGATGAGTCCCCGGCCGCTCGACAGCTTCAAAGGCTTCGCGGTCACGTTCCGCCAGCTCTTCAAGAAGCCGGTCACGCAGCAGTACCCGGAGTACAAGCGTCCGGTCTATCCGCGCTTCCGCGGCCGGCACCGGCTGCACCTGCACGAGAACGGGTTGGAGAAGTGCGTCGGCTGCTCGCTCTGCGCCGCGGCTTGCCCCGCGGACTGCATCCGGGTCGTCGCCGAGGAGAACACACCCGAGAACCGCGTCTCGGCGGGCGAACGGTACGCGCGCATCTACGAGATCAACATGAGCCGCTGCATCTTCTGCGGCTACTGCGAGCTTGCGTGCCCGTTCGACGCGATCACGCTCGGCAACGAATACGAGATCTCCGAGTACTCGCGCGACGACCTCATCTACACCAAGGACATGCTGCTCGCGGAGCCGATCAAGAAAGTCCCGGTCGCCGACCGTGATCTCTACGACACGCCGATCCCGTACTACAAGGAGCATTCGTGATCGTCGCGACGGTCGGCAACGTGCTCGTCTGGGCAGTGTGGGTGGCCGCGGCGTTCGCATGCCTCGGCTCCGCCGTCGCGGTCGTCTCCTTCTCGAACCCGTTCTACTCGGCCCTCGCGCTGATCGGCAATCTCGGCTCGCTCGCCGTCCTCTACCTGCTGCTCTCCTCTGAGTTCGTCGCCGCCGCTCAGGTTCTCGTCTACGCGGGCGCGGTCATGGTCATGTTCCTCTTCGTGATCGCGTACGTCGGCCCGCGCACGGAGTCACCCTGGACAGGAGGACCGGGCTGGCAGGCGATCGGCGCAGTGCTGGCCGCGGGTGCACTCCTGGTGGAGATCGTGGTCGTGATCGGGCTCAAGGCGGGTGGAGGCCTGGCGCATTCCCACGACGTCGGCGGCGGCTTCGGAACCCCGAGCTACATCGGCCGCCTCTTCCTGACCGACCACCTGCTCGCTTTCGAGATCACCTCGATCGTCCTGCTGGTCGCCGCGATCGGTGGCGTCATCCTCGGAGCGCACTCACGAACGGTTCATGCGGACGAGGTGCCGCCGCTGTGATGGGACCGAACACTGCCTGGTACCTCGGCGTCGCCGGCTTCCTGTTCGCCGTCGGCATGCTCGGGGTCCTGATCCGCCGCAATCCGCTCATCGTCCTGCTCTCGCTCGAGATCATGCTGAACGGTGCCAACCTGGCGCTGATTGCCTTCGCGCGCCAGCTGAACAACGGCGACGGGCAGATCTTTGCGCTCACAGTGATGGCCGTCGCGGCCTCGGAGGTCGTCGTCGGGCTCGGCCTGATCGTCGCGCTCAACCGCAAGCGCCTGCCTCTCGACGTCGACCGGCTCAGCTCCCTCCGCGGATAGTGGTGCCAAGATGATCTACGGCGCCTGGATCTGCCTGCTCTCGCCGCTCGCGGCTGCGGGCCTGATCACGCTCGCGGGAGAGCGCGTCTCCCGCCGCGGCGCCGGCTACCTCGCGACGCTGTCGTGCTTCGTGGCCTTCGGCGGCGCCGTCGCGAGTTTCGTCGGACTGCTCGGACGCGAACCCGGACAGCGGACCATCGTCTCGACTGCGTGGACGTGGATCTCCGGCGGCTCGTACCGCTCCGGCTTCGAGGTCATGATCGACCCGCTCTCCGTCTTCATGATGCTGGTCGTCGCCGGCGTCGGCGCGCTGATCGTCGCCTACTCGATCGGCTACATGGACGGCGACAACGAGGAACGCCGCTACTTCGCGTACATGGCGCTGTTCGTCTTCTCGATGCTCCTGCTCGTGCAGGGCGGGAACCTGCTGCTCCTGCTCGCGGGCTGGGGCATGGTCGGCCTCTCGTCGTACCTGCTGATCGGCTTCTGGCACGAGCGGCCGAGCGCGATCGCGGCCGCGAAGAAGGCATTCATCATGAACGCGATCGGCGACGCGACGATGGCGCTGGCGCTCTTCTTGCTGATCAAGAAAGCGGGGTCGGTCGAGTTCGGCATCCTCGGCGGCGAGTACAGCTCGACGGTCGCGACCCTCGTTGCGCTGGGCCTGCTCGGCGGTGCGGTTGCGAAGTCGGCGCAGCTGCCGTTGCAGACGTGGCTGCCCGACGCGATGGAAGGCCCCACGCCGGTCAGCGCCCTCATCCACGCGGCGACGATGGTCACGGCGGGCGTCTACCTGATCGTGCGCACGCACGCGATCTTCGAGTCGGCCCCGAAGGTCGCGGACCTCGCCGCGGGGCTCGGCGCGGGCACCTTGCTGCTCGCGGGGCTGATCGCGCTCGTCCAGGTCGACATCAAGCGCGTGATCGCGTATTCGACGATGTCGCAGATCGGCTACATGTTCCTCGGCATCGGCCTGGGCGCGTACGCGAACGGGATGTTCCACCTGATGACGCACGCCTTCTTCAAGGCGCTGCTCTTCATGACCGCCGGCATCGTCATCCACGCGCTCGCAAACGAACAGGACATCCGCAAGATGGGTGGACTCCGGCAACTGATGCCACGCACGTACCTGGCGTTCGCGATCGGGTCGCTCGCCCTGGTCGGCATCTTCCCGTTTGCGGGCTTCTTCTCGAAGGACTCGATCCTCGCGGCCGCGCTGGACCGTGGGGCTTACGGTTACGTCCTCTGGGCCGCCGGCCTAGCCGGGACGTTCCTCACGGGCCTCTACACCTTCCGGCTGGTCTTCCTCGTCTTCTGGGGCGAGCCGAGCCCGTTCGTACGCGAGCACTTCCACGCCCTGCAGCGCGATGTCGTCGGTCTCTCGCTCGCCGTACCGGTCGCGATCCTCGCCGCGCTGTCCGTCGCCGGCGGCTGGATCCAGTGGGCGCCGATCTGGCACCCGATCGAGACCTGGCTCCGGACGGCCGCGGAGCCGACAGTCAGCCCCGAGAACTGGCAGGAATGGATGACGTCGGCGCTCGCGCTGCTCTTCGGCATCAGCGGGATGTACGTCGCGTGGCTCTACTACGGCGTGCGTCGGGTCGCCGTGCCGCGTTTCGCATTTGC
>JBGPYI010000004.1:0-25568 GCA_041493175.1 Gaiellaceae bacterium
CCACTGGCCGCCAAAGCCCGCGCCAGGAAGTCTGCCCCGCGGTACGAGCTCGGTGCGGCCGGCAACCCGTGGAGGAAGTAGACGACGGGATACCGCCTGCCGCTGTTCGCGTAGCCGGCCGGGAGATAGACAGCGAGCCGGAGGCGTCCTGCCACGGCCGGCGAGTAGATCGTCCGCTCGACCTTCACCGGCACTTGGCGACTCCGGGCGTGGGCGCCGCTCGTGAGGACGTGTGCGCCGAGAGTCAGAGCGAGCAAGCTGCACACGTAGACACGCATCGCTTTCGACGGTACCGATCTTCTCCGTTGCTTAACCGGGGCTTAACCAGACATCGAGTAGAACCAGAGCATGTCGGCGCGCTGGCTGACGCCGGTCGCGGTCGCTGTCCTCGTGACCTTCGTCGCGGTTGGATTCGTCGGTGTCAATCGCTACGGGACGAACTACTGGCTCTACCGCGGCTTCCCGCCGCCGCACGACCCGGCTTACGTGACGCAGCAGGGCAGCGTGGAGCAGATCAAGGTCACGAGCCCTGCGCTCGGCAGCCGCAGCCAGGATGTCTACGTCTATCTCCCCCCCGGCTACAGCGCGCATCCGGACAAGCGCTACCCGGTCCTCTACCTGTTGCACGGCTTCCCCGGGCGGCCGCTCGCCTTTCTTCTGACCGTACGCATGGGAGTGGTCGAGGACGAGCTGGTCGCCAAGCACCAAGCGCAGCCGCTCATCCTCGTGATGCCTTTCGGCTCGACCGGCACCTTCACCGACAAGGAATGGGCGAACGGGATCGGGCCCAACGAAGGCTGGCGCACCTTCGTCTCGCGTGACGTCGTCCGGGCGGTCGATGCGCGTTATCGGACGATCGCCTCGCGCGCCGGCCGTGGGATCGGAGGGTTGTCAGAGGGCGGCTACGGCGCGATGAACATCGCATTGCATGTGCCCGGGGAGTTCTCGCTCGTCGAGAGCTGGTCCGGGTACGAGCAAGCGGCGCACAACCACTCGATCTTCGGCCGCGGGCTCGAGGGCCTCACGACGAACACACCGCTCGACCGGCTCGGCTCGGCGGCGCCGACCTTGCGCCGCGACCACACCTATTTCTGGTTCTACTCCGGAAGCGACGATCCACTGCGGCAGCAGAACCGTGTCTTCGCAACGGCCCTTGCGGCTGTGCACGTTCCGCACATCTATCTCGAGCTCCGCGGCGGACACAACTGGGCGCTCTGGCGTGGGATGGCCTGGCGCGCGTACCTCACCGCAGCGAAGAGGCTGGCCCGTGCTTAGGGTCGCCCGGCCTGCAGCGGCTTCGTTCGGTTCGCTGGCCGTCATCGTCGCCGCGACCGGCTGGCTGTACGTGATCCAACCCCACTCGGCGCTGCCGGGACCGGCGGTGAGCGACGCGCTTCCACTCGACGAGCTCTCGCGGCGTTCCGCTGTCCCCCTGCTCGTCTTCCTCGGGGTCTGGATCACGGCTGCGCTGCTGCTCGGGTTGATCGCGCGCGCAAGCCGCGCCGAGCGACTCACGGCGGGTCTGATGCTCGCCCTCGCAGTGGGTGGCTGGGCGTACGTCACGACAGGGCTCTCGCTGCTGGTCGTGCGTCAGGTTCCTGCGCACGAAGCCTTCCATGCAGCCGCCGGGCAGAAGGCGGTCTATTTGCCGGCAACGCTCGCCGGACTTGCCGGCGCGCTGTGTGCGCGCGCCCGCGCGAGCGAGCGCCCAAGAAGCCCGCTCGTGCTCGCCTGGTTCGTCGCCGCGGCCGGGATGCTCGGCGTGCTCGACGCCGTGCAGCCGAACGAACGCCCGGCGTTGATCGCCTCGCTTGCCCCAGAGCACGTGCACGGCGTGTCGGAAGCCCTCGTCGCACCGCTCGGCCTGGTGCTCTTGGTAGCTGCGCGCGGGCTCGTGCGCAGGAAGCGACGCGCCTGGCAGGTTGCGCTCGCCGTCCTGCTCGGGCTCGTTGCGCTCCACCTCCAGCACCGCTTCGGTTACGGAGCAATCGCGACCGGCTTCGTCGTCGTCGCGCTGCTCGCGCGCCGGTCCGATTTCGATGCGCCGGGCGATCCGCAAGCACACCCTCGCCTTCTCTGGCGCGCGCTGGTCTTCGGCTTCGCGATCTTCGGCTACGCGTTCGCCGCGCTCTGGGTCAACCGCGTGATGGCGGACCAGCCGTTCACGCTGCGGTTCGTCCTGCGCGAGGCAGTCCGAGGAGCGCTAGGCGCGGACGCGAGGGGGTCCGGCCACCTGTCCGGGACGTTCGGCGAGTGGTTTCCGCTGTCGATGTTGCTCCTCACCATCAGCGCAACGGGAATCCTGCTGGTCAACTGGCTCGCACCCTGGCGGTACCGCCATGCACAAGAAGCGCGGCATCGCAGCCTGACCCGTGATCTCGTCGCGACCTGGGGTCTAGATACGCTCGCTCCGTTCGTCCTGCGCGGAGACAAGTCCTACTTCTTCGACGAAAAGGAGACGGCCTTCGTCGCGTACAAGGTGGTGCGTGGAGTGGCGATCGTCTCCGGTGATCCGATCGGACCGCCGGAGCGTTTTTCCGAGCTCGTCGGAGCATTCCTGCGCTTCGCACATACGCGCGGCTGGCGCGTTGCGATTCTCGGCGCCTCCGAAGCCGCACTCGGCGTCTACCGCCGCCACGGCCTGCACGCGCTCTACCACGGTGACGAGGCGGTCGTCGACACCGCGGCGTTTTCTCTTGAAGGCCGGCCGATCCGGAAGGTGAGGCAGTCGGTGCACCGCCTCGAGCGCGCCGGCTACACAGCGGCCGCGATCCGGCCGAGCCAGATCGGCGCGTCACTCCGCCGCGAGCTCGAGGAGCTGGCCCGGAACTGGCGCGGGAGCCAACCGGAACGAGGCTTCGTGATGGCGCTGGACACGCTCTTCCGCCTCGACGACGAGCATGCCGTCTTCATCGTGGGCCGTGCGGCCGACGACTCGGTCGCCGGCTTCCTTCACTTCGCCGTCTGCCGTCGCGGCTCCGCCCTGTCGCTCTCGTCGATGCCCCGCCTGCGGAGCACGCCGAACGGCTTCAACGAGTGGCTCGTCTGCGTCGCGATCGACTGGGCCCGCGCAGAGGGCTTCGAGCGCGTGTCGCTGAACTTCGCGCCCTTCGCGGCGCTGCTCGCGCCCGAGGCGGAGCTGTCGCCGCTGCAACGACTCGAGCGCCGCGCTCTGTTGCGACTCAAGGGACATTTCCAGCTCGACAACCTGCTGCTCTTCAACCGGAAGTTCTCTCCGCAGTGGGAGCGTCGTTTCGTCGTGTACGAGAAGCGCCTCGACCTGCCGCGGGTCGGAATCGCGGCGCTTGCCGCGGAGGCCTATCTGCCCTTCACCGGGCGAAGCCGCGGGTGACCTGGCGGCTGGCGGGCGGCCTGGTGCTTGCGCTGGGCTCGGCCTGCGCGCTCAACTGGAGCTACTTCGTGCAGCACGGAGCCGCAGCGTCGCTGCCACCGCTGTTGTTGCGGCGGCCGTTGCGTTCGCTCGCGGCGCTCTTCGGCAACCGCCGCTGGCTCGTAGGCTTCTGGACCGGAATCGGCGGCTGGGTTCTTTACGTCGTCGCGCTGATGCTCGCGCCGCTCTCGCTCGTGCAGGCGTGCGCTGCAGGCGGACTCGCCGTCCTTGCTGCACTCGCGGGCGTACGCTCTCGCAGAGAGCGGCTCGCAGTGGCGACAGCGGTGGCAGGACTCGTCCTCCTCGCGATCTCCCTCGCGGGCCCGGTCCGCGCATCGCAGCATGCGAGCCTGCGCGACGCGGCCGTCTGGATGCTCGCCTCCGCCGCCGTTGCGGCGCTTGCGGCGGGACCGGCAGCCGACCTCCTCAGCCGTGCTGCCGGTCTCGGCATGGCCGCCGGCGTCCTCTACGCAGCGGGTGACGTCGGCACGAAGGCGGCTGTCTCCGGCGGGTTCCATCTGGCGTTCGTTCCCGCGCTGCTCGCGAGCCACGGACTGGCCTTCGTCGCGCTGCAACTCGGATTCCAGCGCGGCGGTGCACTTACGACTGCCGGCGTGGCGACTCTGTGGACGAACGCGCTCCCGATCGCAGCAGGCATGGTCGTCTTCGGAGAGCCCTTGCCAGGAGGCGCGCTCGGGGTCGTGCGTGTCGCAGCCTTCGTCGCGGTCGTCGTAGGCGCCGCGCTGCTGACTCGGCCAGGCGACGACGTCGCCGTCCACAGCGCCGAGCCACGCCGTCAAGCGCCGCGGATCGTGGGCGGGGCCGTGGCCGCAGTCGCATTGCTGGTCTGTGCCGGAGCGGTGCGAGCCGCCACCGATCCGCCGCTGGCCGACTTCAGGCTCGTCGATCACGGTTCCGCGGGCGGGACTGTCTGGAGCGGGCGTATCCCGAATCCCTTCGTCCCGGCCGACACCCGCGAGACGGACGTGTACCTGCCGCCCGACTACTCGCCCACGAAGCGTTATCCGGTCCTGTACCTCCTGCACGGGTTCTGGGGCGCGCCCTCGTCGTTCGTCGTCAGCCTGAGACTCGCCGACGTCGCCGACCGGCTCATCCGAGCGGGCACTGCCCGTCCGTTCATCGTTGTGATGCCGCCCGGTGGGCTGCCGAGCGGCTCGAAGCGGCGGCGAGCGGAAAGTGAGTGGGCCGGCGTCTGGGAAGACTTCGTGGTGCGGGCAGTCGTACCCTGGGTCGACGCCCATCTTCCGACCAAACGCACGGCACGTGACCGCGCGATTGCCGGGGTGTCGGCGGGAGGGTACGGGGCGGTCGACATCGCGCTCCGACACGTTGGTGTCTTTGCCGTGGCCGAATCCTGGGAGGGGTACTTCCATCCGTTTCACGACGGGCCGTTCGCGACCGCGTCGCGCGCGACGCTCGCGGCCCACGATCCCGTTCTGCTCGCCCGCAAAGAAGCTGCGGCGATCAGGTCTCACAAGTTGCGCTTCTTCCTCTCGACGGGAGGTAGCCACGGTTCGGTCAAGCGCCGCTGGACGTTCGAGTTCGACCGGGAGCTGCGCGGGCTCGGCATCGCCGACCGCGTCTGGGCCCAACCGCCGGGTGTCGCCGGGTTCGGCCGCAACCAGCTTCCGGCCGCGTTGACATACGCGGAGCTGTCCGGCGCTGGATGAGCCGGCGACCTTACGCGCTCGGGGTCGCAACTGCCGTCGCGCTGGCCACAGCGATCGTCGCTGCGTCCACGCGGGGATCGCCGGTGCCCGTGGGCGGCATCGAGCGCGGCGACGCGGCGAGCATCGTCTTCCTCGTGGCGCTGGCGGTCGGCTTCGCGTTGTACGCCGGCGGCCTGGTGGCGTTACGCCGCGTTGGCGGCCGTGTCGCAGTGGTCTGCGCGATCGCGGCAGCGATCCAATTGATCCCGCTGGCAGGCCCGCTCCTGCTCTCACACGACGTCTACAGCTACTGGGCATACGGCCGCATCGCGTCGCGGCATGACAGCGATCCGTACAGCGTCCCTCCCGCCCGCTTCCCGTCCGATCCGGCAACACGGGCCGTCGCGCCGGGCTGGCGCGAAAGGACCTCCGTCTACGGTCCCGCGTTCACTGCATTCTCGATCGGAGTGGACAGGACGACGCAGAGCTCAGAGACGGTAGCGCTCGTCTTCCGAACCGTCGCCGCACTAGCGGCGATCGCTGCAACGCTGCTCGCCGCCTACATCGCGCGACGGAAAGCCTTCGCGGCAGCATTCGTCGGTTGGAACCCTCTGCTGGCCGCGAGTTCCGGGGGTGGCGGGCACAACGACGCCTTGATGCTCGTGCTGATGCTCGGCGCGCTGGCGCTTGCGTCACGTAGAAGGGACGTCGCCGCCGGCGGGCTCTGGATGCTCGCGGCTGCCGTCAAGGCGCCGGCGCTCTTCCTGCTCCCACTCCAGCTCGTGCGCTCGCACCGCCGCTTCTGGGCCGGGTGCGCCGTCGCGGGGATAACGGGCTCGATTGCGGCAACGCTCGTTTTCGGCGGCGGCTGGCTGACGTCGCTCGGCCGGCTCGGTCACAACGAGTCGCGCTATGCAATCCCAGTGCGGCTCGAGCAGTTCGGCGTTCCCGACCGGGCGGCGTATCTGTTCGCCGCCGCCTCGCTCGTGGTGGGCGCCCTCTGGCTTTTGCGACAGGCGCGACAGGGGCGGCCACGGCTCGCGCTCGGTGCGTGCCTGCTCCTGCTGACGACCCCGTGGCTCCTGCCCTGGTACGCGACCTGGCCCGTCGTGCTGGCTGCGGTGGAGGAGGATGCGGCGGCGCAAATCCTCGCGCTTGCCCTGGCGGCATACCTGCTACCGGCCCGCGTCCCCTTCTAGACGGTCGCGGTGATCGCTTCTTCGGCGTCGATCGTCGCGACGTCGGTGCGGCGGAGGAGCCCCAGCACGACGATCCCGGCGGCGAGCATCAGGAACGCGCCCGCAGTGAAGGCGAGCTGGTAGCCGTCGACTTGCGCGGACGTCTTCTCGGCGATCGACGCGGGGTGGCCGAAGCCGTTGACGACGTGATTCGCCCGGCTCGTGGCGAGCGTCGACAGCACCGCGAGGCCCATTGCACCGCCGACCTGCTGCGTCGTGTTCAGCAAGCCGGATGCGAGGCCGGCGTCTCCCTGCGCGATGTTCGTCGTCGCGATGAGCGTCAGCGGCACGAAAACGAGGCCCATGCCGATCGACATCAGGACGAGGCCGGGCAGCAGATCCGACAGGTAGGTGCCGTGGGTGGGCACGCGCCCGAGCAGGAAGAGTCCGCCCGCAGCCAGAGTGATCCCGATCAGCGGGACGCGGCGTGCGCTCATCGACTTGATGGCTGCCTGCGAGAGCCCGGCGCCGATCACGATTCCCGCCGTCACGGGCAGGAACGCGAGACCGGCCTTCAACGGGCTGTACCCGAGCACATCCTGCACGTACAGCGATGCGAAGTAGAACATCGCGAACAGGCCGGACACTACGAAGAGCATCGCCCCGTTCGACGCCGTCAGGGAACGGATGCGGAAGATACCCAGGCGGATCAATGGCGCTCTCGAGCGGTGCTCGATCACGACGAACGCCGTCAGGAGCGCGGCCGCGAGCGCGGCGAGCCCGAGCGTGCGCCCGGACGTCCAGCCGTACTGCTGCGCCTTCACGATGTCGTAGACGAGCACGAGCAGGCCGGCCGTCACGGTGACCGCACCGGCGACGTCGACCGTCTCCGGCCGCTCCTCGGCGCGTGAGTTCGGCACGTAGCGCCACGCCAACAGGACCGCGGCGATCCCGATCGGCAGGTTGATGAAGAACACCCAGCGCCACGACAGCGCGTCTGTCAGGAACCCGCCGACGACGAGTCCGACCGCACCGCCGCCTGCAGCGATCGCGCTCCACACGCCGAGCGCCTTCGTCCGCTCGCGTCCTTCTGCGAACGTCGTGGTCACGATCGACAGAGCCGCCGGAGAGACGAGCGCCGCGCCGAGCCCTTGCAGAGCGCGGCCGCCGATCAACACCTCGGAGGTCGTCGCCAAACCGTTAAGCAGCGAGGCGCCCGTGAAGACGACGACGCCGGCGACGAAGAGCAGCTGCCGCCCGAACAGATCGGCAGCACGGCCGCCGAGCAGCAGAAACCCGCCGAACACGAGCGTGTAGGCGTTGACGATCCACTGCAGGCTCGAGGTGGAGAAGTGCAGGCCGTGCTGGATGGACGGCAGCGCCACGTTCACGATGGTCGCGTCCAGGACGACCATGAACTGCGCCACGCAGACGATCACCAGGACGAGCCAGCGGTTGGTGTGGTTTCTGTCGGTCATCTGACGGCTGTTGGCTTCAACGACGGGCTCTCCCCAGGTATTCGCGGGTTGTAACCGCGGTGTAAAAGGTTCGTGGACATCGTTGACTCTGCCCGGCGAGGGCGCAACGGTACCTGTGCCGTCATGCCGAGGTTCCTCCCAATCGGGAAGGAAGCCAAGGGCGCCGCAGGCTTTCTTCTCGCCGCCTTACCAGCGTTGGGGGCCCTGCTGACCGCACTTGCGATCAGCGGAGACCTCATCGGCAGAATGGCGCGGAACCATCCGCTGGCAAGCTTCGGAGCATTCGGGTCCGCTGCACTCGCCGTCTTCCTGGGCGCGATCGCGGCGTACGGCCTGCGAGAGGGATCGCGCGAGGAGCGCGGCGTTCTCTCCCTCGGGATCGTCGTGCTCGGGGCGGCGCTCGTCTTCGGCGTTTACGCGGGTGTCGAGACCTGGGGCGACAGGGCGCAGCCGAGCATCACTGTGACGCCCAAGTCGGGATCCCTCGTCGCGGTCTCCGTGCACGGGATTGGACTGCGCTCGAGCGATCACCTCGTCGTGGAGGTCGAGCAGCTGCTCCGCGGGTCCGACCAGCACGGCCATCCGACCTGGCAGCCGGGTCAGCCGCTCTACGGAGCGTCGCTAGGCCCGAACGGCTCGGGCGAGATCGAGCACACCGTCAACCTCTCTCTGCCTGCCGGAGACTTCGACGACCTCGGCGCGCGAGCCTGGGTCGGCGACGAGCCGCGCCCGTGTTACACGCGCGGGAACACGACCGGCTGCGTCCGCGTGCACATCCCGCGGCCGCAGGAGCGTCCGCAGCTCTCCGTCATCTGGGAGACGTTCGTCAGAGCGCCGCGCCTCCTGGTCAGGCTCAAGGCTCGCAACCTGCCTCAGCGCCCGGCGCGCTCGATGACGCTGCGTGTGTTCGGCATCGCACCGGGACAGCCCCGCCGCAACCTGGCCGAATGGTCACTCGCGCCAAACGCCGGCGGCGAGTTCGATCGCAGCCTCGCTGTCGTGATCGGCCGCGCCTACTCGGACGTCTGCGTGGTCGCGAGCATCTCCACGCGCGAGCCCGAGTGCCCGGCGCCCGTCGAAGACGGCACGGTGTGGACGCAGCTCGCCGTGCCGCCCGCGCAGTAGCTCCCAGGCTAACGGCGGGTGAGAATCACGCCGCCGAGACAGAGCGCACCTCCGGCTACCGCAAGCGCCGGCGGCGTCTCACCCAGCAGCGCCCAGCCGAGCACGATCGCGAGCGGCGGTACCAGGTAGGTCAGCGACCCCATGCGGCCTGCGGTCGTTCGCTTGAGCGCGTACGCCCAGAGGACGAACCCCAGGGCCGTCGGGAACGCTCCGAGATAGACAGTCCACACGATCGACGCCCGGTCCGCGCCTGCCAGATCGTGGACGAGGACCGGAGCGAACGGCAGGCATGCGATCGTCGCGACCGTGCACGCAATCCAGGTCACCTGGAACGCCGACACACGGCTGAGCACCGGCTTCTGGACGACGACGGCGGCTGCATACGCGAAGGCGGCGACGATGCACAGCCCTGCTCCCCAGCCCGCTGCGACGCCATGCTGCGACGTCGCCACGCCGATGATCGCGGTCCCGGCGAAGGCGA
Source organism: Gaiellaceae bacterium (assembly GCA_041493175.1). Classification (GTDB taxonomy): domain Bacteria; phylum Actinomycetota; class Thermoleophilia; order Gaiellales; family Gaiellaceae; genus 3-1-20CM-4-69-9. The sequence goes on from JBGPYI010000004.1 coordinate 9,324, forward strand.
CGACGCACCCGGCGAGCAACCCGGTTGGAAACCCTTCACGCAGCAACAAGCCCGCGAGCAACGCGATGAGAATCGGCCCGACGTTCACGAGCATCGCCGCAGTTCCCGCATCGACTCGACGCTCGGCCTCGTTGAGCACGACGTTGTAGACGACGAGCCAAAGCACGCCGTAGAGCGCGATCCGGCCCAGATCCGCGCGCATCGGCAGCGGCTCCCGGCGAACGAGGGCGAGCGAGCCGAGCAATGCGCTGCTCACGAGTAGCCGTCCGAGCGCGAGCGCCTCGGGAGAGAGAAAGTGACCGGCGGAACGGATGCCGACGAATGCCGACGCCCACAGGACGACGGTGACGAGCGCCGCAACAAGTGCCCGGCCCTCGCTCCGCGGAAGCTGACCGACGCGCTGCACGTCGTGTACAACGCCACGGCGAGCCACGGTGTGAGATCGGCCGGCTTACGTGCGGCTGGAAGCCGCCCAGAGGTTGATGTCCGCCTCGGTGGCGTAGCGGTCGATCTCCCCGAGCTCCTCTTCGGAGAAGTCGAGCTTGTCGAGAGCCGCGACGTTCGCTTCCAGTTGCTCCACACTCGAAGCGCCGATCAGCGTCGACGTCACGCGCGGATCGCGAAGTGTCCAGGCGAGCGCCAGCTGCGCCAGTGTCTGGCCGCGCCGCGATGCGATCTCGTTGAGAGCCCGGATCTTCGCCAGCGACTGGTCGTTGATCAGATCGGGCGAGAGAGACCCGTGCTGACTCGCCCTGGAGCCCTGGGGAATCCCGTCGAGATACTTGTCCGTGAGCATTCCCTGAGCGAGCGGCGAGAAGACGATGCAGCCGATTCCGAGCTCTCCCAGCGTGTCCAGCAGCTCCGGCTCGATCCAGCGGTTGAGCATCGAATACGACGGCTGGTGGATCACGAGCGGCGTTCCGAGCTCCCGCAGGATCGCGTGCGCCTCCCGCGTCTTCGCCGCGGAGTAGGACGAGATCCCGACGTAGAGCGCCTTCCCCTGCCGCACCGCGGTGTCGAGAGCGCCCATCGTCTCCTCGAGCGGGGTCTCGGGATCGAAGCGGTGTGAGTAGAAGATGTCGACGTAGTCGAGCCCCATGCGGCCCAGGCTCTGGTCGAGGCTGGCAAGGAGGTACTTGCGCGAGCCCCATTCGCCGTACGGCCCGGGCCACATGTCGTAGCCCGCCTTGCTCGAGATCACGAGCTCGTCGCGGTACGGGGTGAGATCCTGCTGCAGCAGCCGGCCGTAGTTTTCTTCCGCGGCTCCGTACGGCGGTCCGTAGTTGTTGGCGAGATCGAAGTGCGTGATCCCGAGGTCGAAGGCGCGCCGGACGATCGCGCGGCCCGTGTCGAGCGGCCGGTCATGGCCGAAGTTCTGCCAGAGGCCGAGCGAGACAGCGGGAAGCTTCAGACCGCTGCGGCCCGAGCGGCGGTAGAGCATTCGCTCGTAGCGATCCTCTGTGGGGACGTAGGTCACGGGCGAGCCTGAGACTAACCGCGTTCGAACGCCGTTTTCAGGTCCTGCCGAGGAACGCAGCGTTCCGCATACAGGGAAGTTCCCTCCTCGAGCAGCTCTCGCGCGCCTGCAAGCAGCGCGCCGTAGGCGGCGCCCGCCAGCAGGCTCCCGGTGGAAATGCGCCGCACTCCGGCGGCCGCCAGCTCGCCGAGACTGGGCCCCGAAGACAACGCGAGCACGTTGAGCGGAATCTGCACAGCTTCGACAACCCGTGCGATCTGCTCGAGGTCCGTCAGACCCGGCGCGTAGACGACGTCGGCGCCGGCATCGCGGTAGGCGATCAGGCGGGCAATCGTGTCGTCGAGATCGTCGACGCCGTGAATGTGGTTCTCCGCTCGGCCGGTGAGCACCATCGGTTCGGGCAGCCCGTGCGCGGCCTCCGCCGCTTCCGCGACACGCTCGGCCGCGCGTGCGACCTCGTCGATGCCGCCCGCGCCCGGGTTGTGGTCCTCGATCGAGAAGCCCGCGGCTCCGCCGTCTGCCAACAGCTCGACCGTCCGCGTCACGCCGCCGGGGTCATCCGGGTAGCAGCGCTCGCTGTCCACGTTCAAGGGAAGGTCGGTGGCTGCGGCGATTGTTGCGACGTGCACGACGAGCTCGTCGCGCGAAACGGTCTGGTCGAGCTTGCCGACCGACCAGGCGAAACCCGCGCTCGTCGTCGCGAGCGCCTCGAAGCCGGCGGATTCGAGCAACCGCGCCGAGCCGACGTCCCACGGATTCGGCATGACGAACAGCTGCTCTCTCTCATGAAGCGCCCAGAAGCGGGCGCGCCGTTCAGCGGCGGACGTGCTCACTCCGGTGAGTGAATCACGCCCCACTACAGCGCGCAGTGCGAAGATCGCGGTCTCGTGACTTCGCGAAGCCACATCGACGTCGCCGTGCTCGGACGCGTGGGCATCGACCTGTACCCGAACCAGCTCCGGACTCCGCTGCGCGAAGTGCGCACCTACACGCGCTTCGTCGGCGGCTTCGCGGGCAACGTCGCGACGGGGCTCGCCCGGCTCGGGCTGACGCCGGCGATCGTCTCGCGCGTCGGCCCTGATCCACACGGCGAGTTCGTGCGCGACTTCCTTTCGGCGGAGGGAGTGGACGTGCGCTTCCTCGCCGTCGACGAACGCCTGATGACACCGCCGACGTTCTGCGAGGTCTGGCCGCCCGACCGGTTCCCGATCACCTTCTACCGCTACCCGACCGCGCCGGACTGGCAGCTCGCGCCGGAAGACTTCGACGCCGCCGAGGTCGCCGCCGCGCCGTTCCTGCTCGCGACCGGCACCGGCCTCGCGCAGTCACCGAGCCGTGAGACGACGCTCGCTGCACTGGCCGCGCACCACGGCACGACGATCTTCGACCTCGACTGGCGCCCGACGCTGTGGGAGCGTGCGGGCGAATACGGCGACCTCGCTCGAATCGCAGCGGGGCATGCAGACATCGTCATCGGCAACGAAGAGGAAGTCGAAGCCGCCGCCGGAGATGCCGCGGCTTTGCTCGAGCTCGGCGTGCGCACGCTCGTGCTCAAGCGGGGCGAACGCGGCGCTCGGCTCTTCCACGAAGGCCGTGAAGTCGACGTCCCGGGCCATCCGGTCGAGGTGGTCAACGGGCTCGGCGCGGGTGACGCGTTCGTCGCCGCCTTCGTGCAGAGCCTGCACGCCGACCTGCCGCTCGACGAAGCCGTGCGCCGCGGATCGGTGGCCGGCGCGATCGTGGCATCGAAACTGGCATGCTCGGAAGCGATGCCAAGACTGGAAGAGCTCGAGGCGGAGCTCGCCTGATGGAGCTCTTGCTGCGCGACGGCGAGTGGGACGTAGTCGACCCGGCGTCGGCGTCGTGGCGCTACCTGTCGTTCCGCGTCGAGCGTCTGCGCGAAGGCGAGCAGGTCTCGCGGCACACTCGCGGTGAAGAGGTCGCGCTCGTGCCGTTGGGCGGTCGGTGTGCGGTCGAGAGCGGCGGCGAGCGGTGGGAGCTCGGCGAACGCGCAAGCGTCTTCGACGGCATGCCCTGGGCCCTGTACCTCCCGCGTGACACGGAGTACGCGCTGTCCGCACTGGGCGATGTCGAGGTGGCAGTCTCCGGAGCGCTCGCCGACGAACCGCTCGAACCGCGGCTGGTCATGCCGAACGAGGTCTCGATCGAGGTGCGCGGCTCGGGCAACGCGACGCGGCAGATCAATCACATCATCAAGCCCGAGTTTCCCGCGCAACGTCTGCTGGTCGTGGAGGTATTCACGCCGTCGGGGAACTGGTCGAGCTATCCGCCGCACAAGCACGACGAGGATCACCCGCCCGGCGAGGTCGTGCTGGAGGAGGTCTACTACTACCGCACGCAGAGCGAGCCGCCGGGTGCGTTTGCGGTGCAGCGTCTCTACAGCCCGCAACATGGAACGGACATCACGGAGACCGTGCGCGACGGCGACATCATGCTCGTGCCACACGGCTACCACACGACCTGCGCGGCGCACGGCTACGACCTCTACTACCTCAACGGCCTCGCAGGGGACCGCCGGTCGATGGCGTCCGCCGACGATCCGTCGCTCGCCTGGATCCGCCCCGCCTGGGAGAAGCTGGAACCCGACCCGCGCGTGCCGCTCGTCACTCTCGAAGGACGGCGGCGCTGAGCGGCATCCGCGTCGCCAACGCGCCCTGCAGCTACGGGGCCTTCGAGATCACGGTCGGCGTCCTGTCCGACGTTCCCGGGCCCGAACGCGTGCTCACGGCGATGTCCGGCGCAGGCTACGAGGGAACGGAACTCGGCCCTCCCGGGTACCTGGGCCAGCGCGACAACCTGCGCGCACGGCTCGAGGAGTACGGCCTCGCACTGGTCGGCGGGTACATCCCGATCCGCCTCAGCGAGCCCGAGCACTGGAAGGAAGACCTCGCCGCCATGAGTGGAACGCTGGACCTGTTCGCGGCCGCCGACGGGACCGAGGCCAAGGCTGTCCTTGCGGACGCGGGCTCCCCGGAGCGCGCGCAGTTTCCGGGGCGGGCCGCCTCGGATCAGTCGATCGGCCTCGATTCCTCCGGCTGGCGGCGGCTGTCCGAAGGTGTCGCGCGCGCCGCCGACCTCGCACGCACCCGTGGCTTCGAGCCGACGTTCCACCACCACACCGCCACGTTCGTGGAGGCGCCGTGGGAGATCGAGCGTGTGCTCGAGCTGACGGACGTGAGCCTGCTGCTCGATACGGGACATCTCGCTCTGGGTGGCGGCGATCCGACCGAAGCGCTGCGCGACTGGGGCGAGCGGATCAACCACGTGCACGTGAAGGACGTGCGGAACGACGTGCTCGCAGGCGTGATTGCCGACCGCGCCGACATGCCGGAGGCCTGGCGCCGCGGCGTGTTCTGCGAGCTAGGCACAGGTGATGTCGACCTGGACAGCTTCTTTGCCGAGCTGGCGCGGTCGCAGTACTCGGACTGGCTGGTCGTGGAACAGGACATGGTCCCGCAGTCGCCGCAGGACGCCGCCGACGCCGAGGCTGCGCAGGTCCGGAACCGCACCTGGCTGACCGAGCACGCTGGTCTCTAGGCGAGCTCGCGCGTCCAGGCCAGGTCGAGCGCCCTCAAGGGGAGGAGAACGACGCTGCCGTGAGGCCCGACGAGCAGGACTCTCTGCTCCTCCGCGACGGCGCGCCAGCGCTCGTCGCTCGACCACGCGACTGAGACGAGCATGCCGAAGCGCCTAACGCGCGGGAGGTCTCGCCGGCGCGCGTCGTACACGCGCACCCCGCTCGCCGTTCCCAGCACCACGTAGTTTCCCCGTGGGCTCCCGCGCAACTCGATCACATGGGACGGCACATGCGGCTTGAGCGCGACGATGCGCCGGCCGGAGAACACGGCGAGCACGGTACGCGACCCATTCGACGCGACCACCGCGAAACGGGCAGGATTGAGCCAGGCGACTCTGCTCGCATGCCAGCCGGACATCCCCCGTAGCGCGGGCAGACGCTCGAGCGCCCCGGCGAGCTGGCTCGCGCTGCGCAACACCTGCGCCCGCCCCGTGCGGGGAAACTGCACGATCGCGCCGCGGCGAATGTATGTCATCGAGCCGTCCGGTCTCCACGCCGGGGCGCAGCCGCCGATCATCGGCAGCGACGGTCCGGCGGTTGCGCTCACGATGACGCGACGCTGCTCGTCGCACCGGGCCGCGAGCGGTGTGTTGCGAGGCCAGAGCGACCAACCCGGTGGCGCAGACGCCGGTGACACGAGAGCGCGGCAGCCTCCACCACGCGGCGCCGGCGCGGTTGCAAGCGACGGCAGGCGCAGTGCGTGCAACCGACAGGCGCGATCGACGAAATAGAGCACACCGCTGACGCTTTCTGTCCGCAACTGCGCGGCGAGCCGGTCGCGATCCGCAAGATGCACGTCGCGCACGGAGACGGCGTCATGCGTCTTCGCAGGCGAATTCTCTTTGGAGAGCGATTTGCCGAGCGAGTCGACGACGGCAGCTCCGACGACACCGATCGCGAGCAACGCGAGCGCAATCGTCCCTAGACGCGGTCGTCCGCTCACGGCCAGGGCCAGTCCGTCCCGACCGCGAGCGGCTGCCCGGCCACTGCGCTTGCGCGTGCCGCGATGCCGGTGGCGACCGCCCGCCGGTCGTCGTCGAGCGTCGGACCGGCCGGCTCTGCGCCGGTACAAGCCGCGACAAACGCGGTGAGCTCGGCGACGTAGGCGTCCGCGAAACGTGCGCGGTAGTCCGGCGGGAAACGCACTGCGTCCGAGCGGTCGATCAAGTCCGCCGCTCCGTCGCCGGGTCCGCGCACAAAGACGGAGCCTTCGCTCCCGACGACTTCACAACGGATGTCATGCCCGAAAGGCGACGTTCGTGACACGTGCGTGACCGCGATGCCGCCGTGCGCGAAGCGGATCGTCACGAGGCCGTTGTCGAGGTCGCCGAGACGTATGAGCACCGGGTAGACGAGCGCCTGCCGTGCGACCGAGACCTCGACGGGCTCGTCGTCGAAGAGCCAGCACGCCGTGTCGTAGTCGTGTGACGCCATGTCGAGCAGAAAGCCACCGGTGTGGCGCGGATCCTCTCCGCGAGGCCACTCGGTGTCGCGGCTCGTGAGCAGGATGACGAGCGGCGTCCCTCCGTCGCCCGCCTGAACGCGGCGGTACGCCTCCACGAAGCCGGTGTCGTACCGCCGCATGTAGCCGACCTGAACGACCTGGCCGGGGCGGACCGCGCTCTCCTGCCGAAGCACGTCGTGCTCCGCCAGCGTGGTGGCCCCCGGCTTCTCCAGGAAAAGGTGCTTGCCCGACCTCAGCACCTCCACCGCGAGAGAGCCATGATCCACGGAGCGCGCGGCGAGGATGACCGCGTCGACGTCGTCCCGCGCGAACAGCTCGGGGTAGCCGCAATGACCGACTCCGAGGCTCCTCCCCACTTCCTCGGCGCGCCCCTCCCGGGCCGCGGCGACTGCCACCAGCTCGGCCCCGGGAAGCCGTTGGGCGTTCTCGGCATGGAGGGTGCCCATCCCGCCGAGGCCGGCGACGCCGAGCCGAAGAGGACGGGTCGCCCTTGACACTGCAAGAGCGAGTATGGCAGCGTCGCAATCGCTTGCGCAATCGATTTTCCAGCCTGGCGTCGAGCGAGCTGCGGGAGGCCCCTGTGCCTGCCGCCGCCCCTCGCCGTAAGGCCACGCTCGCCGATGTCGCCGAGCAGGCCGGTGTCGCGACGTCGACCGCCTCGCGGGCCCTGAACGGCCACGGCGGCCTCGCACCGGCGACGCGCGCCGCCGTGCAGGACGCGGCTGCGAAGCTCCATTTCCAGCCGTCTGCGCTCGCGCGGTCCCTGCGAACGCAGCAGACCTTCACAGTCGGGTTCGTCGTGCCAGACGTCTCGAGCCCGTTCTACGCCGCCGCGCTCAAGGGGGCCCAGGGACGACTCGAGCAGGCCGGATACCGCGTGATGCTGATGGACGCAAACCTGGACGTCGACCGGGAGCTCGCCGCCCTGGAGACCTTGCTCTCGCATCAGGTCGACGGCCTGCTCGTGGCGAGTGCCGGGATGGCGCGCTCCGTCTTCAACGGGGCCGTCGGTACCGCGGCGACTCCGGCGATCTTCTTCGACGGAGTGGTCGAGGGCACGGGCGAGGGCTCGGTCACGCTCGACAACGAAGGAGGGATCGCGCTGCTCGTCGACCACCTCGTCGAGCACGGCCACGAATGCATCGCCCTGCTCGCAGGGTCGCAGCGCGAAAGCGCCGGCGCGGCCCGGCTGCAAGCCTTCCACGCTGCGATGGCCGCCCAGGGCATGTCACCCGCAGATCGGCACGTGAAGGTCTGCGCCTGGACGATCGCCGACGGGCGCCGCGCGGGACTCGAGCTCCTGGCGGACCCGGCGCCGGCAACGGCAGTGCTCGCCTCCAGCGCGGAGCTCGCACTCGGCTTCATGTCGGCCGCGGCCGCCCGCGGCGCCCGAGTGCCGGACGACGTCGCGCTCGTCGCGTTCGACGATCCGTATTTCGGCGATCTGCTCGAGCCTTCCCTCACGGCAGTCGCGTACGACCCACGTCTGATCGGTGCGACGGCTGCCGATCTGCTCGTGGAGGCGATGCGCTCCGAGACCGAGGCGCGCGAGGTCCGTGTCCCGGTCACGCTCGTCCGCCGCCGCTCGTGCGGCTGTGAGCCGGAGGTCTCCCGGTGAGCTCGTCCGACGTTCCGGCGATCGCCTTCCGCCAGGTGACCAAGCGTTACGGTGGGCAGGAGGCGCTTCAGCCGACGGATCTCGAGATCGAAGAAGGCGAGTTCTTCTGCCTGCTGGGGCCGTCGGGCTGTGGGAAGACGACCACGCTGAACCTCCTGGGCGGCTTCATTGCGCCTAGCTCCGGTGAGATCCTGATCCGGGGAGAGAACGTGAATCGGCTCCCCCCGTACCGGCGGGCGGTGAACACGGTCTTTCAGAACTACGCGCTGTTCCCGCACATGACGGTGCGTGACAACGTCGGCTTCGGACTGAAGATGGCCGGCACGGCCAAGCGAGACGCGGGCGGCAGGATCGAGGAGGCCCTCGCGCTCGTCGGGCTCGACGCATTCGCCGATCGCCTACCAGTGCAACTGTCAGGCGGGCAGCAGCAGCGTGTCGCGGTCGCCCGCGCGCTCGTCAACCGCCCAGCCGTCCTCCTGCTGGACGAGCCGCTCGGCGCACTCGATCTGAAACTCCGCAAGCGCCTCCAGATCGAGCTGGCCGAGATCCATCGTGACGTCGGCACGACATTCGTGTATGTCACACACGACCAGGAGGAGGCGATGTCGCTGGCGACTCGCATCGCAGTCATGAACGACGGGCGCATCGAGCAGGTGGGCACGCCACACGAGATCTACCACCAACCCAAGAGTGCTTTCGTCGCCGACTTCATCGGCGAGTCCAACTTCATCGAGGTCGAGGTCGGGCCCGGCGGCAAAGCCGCCCTCGACAACGGTGCAGAAGTCCCAGCCCCGGAGCCGCGCGTGAGCGGACGGGCAACGCTGATGATCCGGCCCGAATCCATTCAGGTCCAGCGTGCCGCCGACTCGAACGGAACCGGCCTGCAGGGACGAATCGCGCAATCGTCGTTTCTCGGCAGTCACACCCGGGTGGCAGTGAAGTGCGACGGCGTCGATGCGCCGGTCACTGCCGCACTCTTCGGCAACGAGGGTGCTGCCGCGAGCGATCTGCTTCCGGAGACCGAGGTCGTCCTGATCTGGGACCCGGCAGACGTAGTGCTACTGGAGGGGTCGAACCGACGAGAGGAGGATGTACGTGACGTCAATTGACGAGCGCTTGTTCGACGAGCGCATGAGCCGGGGCCGCATGTTGCGGCTCGGGGCAGTCGGCGCCGTTGGAGTCATCGCGGCAGGATGCGGAGGCTCTTCGAAAAAGGCGAGCGGAACAGCATCTGCGATCGGGAAGAGCGATACGGCAGTCACGCTGAACTGGCTCACCTGGTCGGACCACTATGCGAACGACCAGCTCGCGGCCGTGAAGCAGCAGACGAACGAACAGGGCCGGCCGCAGTTGTTCAGCGACAACGCGGACGCCTATCTGAAGATCAAGCAGACGGGGAGCCAGTTCGACATCGTGTCCGGCGACGCGCTCTGGGTTCCGAAGTACAACAAGGACGGGTTGACGGAGTCGTTCGACCTCTCGTCACTGCCTGTGTCATCGCAGCTGTACTCGATCGCGCGAAGCTTTCCGTTCTGGAAGGACGGCTCGAACTACATGGGCTATCCGTTCTCGTGGTCGACCGTGCAGATCTACTACAACCCGAAGTACGTGCACACGATCCCGGACTCGTGGCACGCGGTCCTCGATCCGAAGTACAAGGGCAAGGTGTCCCTCGAGAACATCCCGACGGACATGATGGCGATCGCGGGCAAAGCGACCGGCGCCAAGGAGCCGTACAGCATGACGACGGCCGAGATCGCGGCGGCGAAAGCCTGGCTGAAGGAGTTCAAGCCGAATGTCCTGAAGCTCGCATCGCAGAACAACGAGGTCGTGCGCGCTCTCGCGGACGGCTCCGCGTGGATCGGGATCACGAACCTCGGCACGGACGACCGCGTGAAGGACGCGGGCGGCCCGGTCGTGAAACCGGCCTACCCGAAGGAAGGAACGGTCGGGTTCATCGACTCCGAGCAGATGGTGGTGGCGTCGAAGAACAAGGACTCCTTCCCGCGCTTCATCAACGCGATGCAGCAGGCCCCGTACATCGCTCAGAACTTCATCACGAACGGGCGCCCTCTGTTCAACGAGAAGTCGTACAAGCTGCTGGTCGACCAGGGTCACGGCGACCGGGCACGGCGGCTCCTGTACAACCAGCCGGACAAGGCGCTGAAGATGACGCTGAAGGGACCGTCCGGCAACGAGCAGGCGTACACGGACGCCTTCAACGAGGTGTTCGGCGCGTAAGTGAAAGCGCCCGGCTCGAGCCCGGGTGTTGGGGCGACCCAGTCGGCAGACGTAGCGCTGCCGCTGGGTCGCCCTGGGCGGCGGACTTGGTCTTCCCGGCTCGGCGAGTACGCGGGGTTCGCGCCTGCGCTCGTCCTGTTCGGAGTGTTCTTCCTGGTCCCGCTCGGCCTGATCGTCTGTTACAGCTTCTGGAAGACCGTCGACTACAACGTCGTCCACCACTGGACGGTCGACAACTACCGCTACTTCTTCAGCGTCCCGACCTACGTGTCGACGTTCTGGGCGACGGTCTGGGTGTCCTTCGCAGCGACGGCGCTGACACTCGTGCTTGCATTCCCGTTCGCTTATTGGCTCGCGCGTTACGTGCCGAAGCACTACCAGAAGGTGTTGCTCATCCTCGTGATCCTGCCCTTCTGGACGAGCTACCTGCTGCGCGTCTATTCGTGGCTGACGATCCTCGGGCCGGAGGGCGCGATCAACCGCTTCTTGCACTGGACGGGCGCCACGTCGAAGCCGGTGTCGTTCTTTCTCTATGACCGGCCGGCGGTCATCCTCGTCCTCGTCTACCTGTACTTCCCCTTCGCTGCACTGACGCTCTACGCGTCGCTCGAGCGCTTCGACTGGAACCAGTTCCGCGCGGCGATGGACCTCGGCGCGACGCCGGCGACTGCGATGTGGCGCATCCTCCTGCCGCAGATCCGGCCGGGAGCCACGACCGCCGTCATCTTTGTCTTCATCCCGATCCTCGGCGAGTACCTGACGCCGCAGCTCGTCGGCGGCGCGAAGGGAGTAATGATCGGAAACCTGATCGTCAACTTCTTCCAGGGCGCGCAGTACACACGCGGCGCGGCGGCTGCCTTGCTGATCGCAGCCTTGATCGTGATTCTCCTGGCGATCTTCCGCCGCTCCCTCGAAGTCGAGGACCCTTATGGCACGTGACCTCGACGTCGTCTCGCCCCGCGGCCGACTGACGCGCGGCGCGCTCAGCCTCTGGGCGGTCCTGATCTATGTGTTCCTGTTCGCCCCGATCGTGCTCTTGGTGGTCTTCAGCTTCAACGCCAATCGGTACGGCACCTTCCCGATCACCGGCTGGACGACCAAGTGGTACGGGCAGGTCTTTCACGACTACCAGATCCGCGATGCGCTGAACACGACGATCCGCATTGCGCTGGAGGTCACCGTTCTGAGCACGATCGTCGGGACTGCGGCAGCGTTCCCGCTCGTTCGCTCCCGCTTGCCTTTCCGGAGCAGTATTCGGATCGCCATGGTCCTGCCGATCATGATCCCGGGACTCCTGATCGGCGTGAGCCTGCTCGTTCTGTTCACGAGCGTGTTCCACCAGACGCTCTCGCCGACGACTGCGGTGATCGGCCAGAGCGTGTACACGACGCCGTTCGTCCTGCTGCTGGTTGCTGCGCGCCTGCAGGGGTTCGACGCCAGCCTCGAGCGCGCGGCGAGCGACCTCGGCGCGAACACGTTCAACCGCCTGCGCTACGTCGTGCTGCCGTTGCTCGCTCCCGCCATTCTCGCGGGAGCGCTCTTCGCGTTCACGCTCTCCCTGGACGAGTTCATCATCACGCTGTTCCTGATCGGCAGCCATAACACGCTGCCGATCTACATCTACACGCAGGTGAAGTTCGGGATCACGCCTGAGGTGAACGCGCTCGCAGCGCTGCTGCTTGCCGCTTCGCTCTGCCTGATTGCCCTGGCGTTCGTGCTTCCCCTCATCGTCCGGCGCGCGCTGCGCCTCGTGCCGGGCCGCGGCACGGCGACGACCTAATTCTCTACTGAGACCCAGCCGCCGTGGGTCGCGCTGCGCAGCGTCGCCTCGAGGATCTGCATGCCGCGATGACCGTCCGCGAAGGTGGGAAACGGGCCATGCGGCTGCCCTTCCATCGCGAGGTAGGCGTCGCGCAGGATCACGCGGAACGCGTCCCCGTACCCCTCCGCGTGTCCGGCCGGATACCGCGCGAACTCCGCCGCACGACCCGCGTTCGCGGCGGGATCCTTGACGACGATCTGCGTCGGCTGCTCTGCGTGCCGGTGCAGGAGCTCGTTCGGGGACTCCTGGTCCCACGTGAACCCGCCTCGGCTGCCCTCCACCTCGAACAGGAGCTGGTTCTTGCGACCCGGGCCGAGCGCACTGAAGACAGCCGTCCCGGTGGAGCCGTTGTCGAAGCGAAGCAGCAGCGACGCGTGATCCTCGAGCGCCCGACCCGGAACGAAGGTTCGAAAGTCGGCGAGCACCTCCGAGACGCGGGCCCCCGTCACGTGCTCGGCGAGATCGAACCAGTGCGCACCGAGGTCCGCAGTCACGTACGTCGGGCCCGAGCTCTCGGGCAGTAGCCGCCAGCCCTCGCCCACAAGGAGTGCGTCGTCGCAGACGTAGCGGCCGTGCACGACGCGCAGGTCGCCGATCTCTCCCGACTCGACAGTGGCGCGCATGTGCTCGACGAGGGGATAGCCACGCACGTGGTACGCGACGGCGCCGACGCGATCGCTGCTGTTCAGCGCCTCCAGCATGCGCCTGCTCTCCTCCGTGCTCGTCGCGAGTGGCTTCTCGCACACGACGTGCGCGCCGTGCTCGAGTGCGAGCAGCGACTGCTCGGCGTGCAACGCGTTCGGCGTGCAGACGTGCACCACGTCGACTGTCTCGCCTCGCAACAGCTCTTCGAGCGAGTCGTACGCGGTCATGCCCCCCACCTCGTCTGCTAGCTGTTGAGCGCCGGCGCGCGTGCGGCTGCAGACTGCAACCACCGTTCCACCGAGATCGCGCACTGCGGCCGCGTGCACCCGTGCGACGAAGCCGGAGCCGACGACCGCGGTGCGGAGGGGCGTCATCGGACTTAGTGGCTCTGAGCCACTAAGTCGCCGCCGGAGGTGCCGGCTTTCAGGAACATCTGCGTCAGCACGTCGATGTCCACGCGCGCCTGCTCCGGAGGCGTGCGGCACTCCGCGCCGTCGACGATGCAGTCGTGGAAGTGGACGAGCTCGCGCGCGAAGCTCTCCTCGTAGGACTCGAATGACTCGGTGACGCGCGCGCCGTCTTTCGCCCGGGAGACCTCGTACACCGTGGGCGACTGCTTGAGCCACGGCGACGGGAACGTGAGCGAGTGCACCTCCTCGGCGAAGAAGAAGGACACGGACTCGCGGTACTCGTAGACGTCGAGCAGCTGGATCCAGGCGCTGTCCCAGCGCGCGCCGTTCGAGAGGCGCACGGCTCCGGTCACCGCCTGCCCTTCATTCCACCAGTCGCCGTCGATGACCTCACCGGGCAGCGGCTCGCCCATTCGCGCAAGGACGCCGTGCACGAGGTTGACGTCATGGACAAGGCTGCCGAGGAACGCACCCTCGAAGGCGGTGACTACGGCCGGGCTGTCCGCGCCGACCGCCTCCCGCACCTGCGCGCGCATCTGCTCACGCCCCGACTCGAGGACTTCAGCGGGGATGTCGGAGCCTCGGACGATGTCGTCGGGCCCGAAGTACGGACCGAACTCCGGGTCGTGCACGACCACACGGATGTACCGGAGCGATTCAGCGGATTCCGGCAGTCCTTCGCGCATCCGCTCCCACGCCCGATCGAACCGCTTCATGTACCCCACCTGGACGACCTTCCCCGTGCGGCGCTGGGCCTCGATGATGCGGTCCGCGTCCGCAAGCGTGATGCACATCGGCTTCTCGACGAAGACGTGCAGGCCGCGCTCGAGGGCGTCGAGCGTCGCCTGGGTGTGTGTCTGCGAAGGCGAACAGATCACGACTGCGTCGAGCTTCGTCCCTTCGAGGAGCGCGCGATGATCCTCGTAGGTGGCCTCGAGGTTGTACTGCCGCTGCAACGCGTCGCGGACGGTGGCGCTCGGGTCGGCCACGGCGACCAGCTCGAAGAGCGAGCTCAGGTGCGCGAGAAAGTGGAGGTGCATGGCCTGAGCGACGAGACCGCCGCCGACGACGCCGATGCGCAACCTCATCGGCTGCCGTTAGGCCGATGAGCCGGGGAAGGGGCGTAAGGGGAAACCGGGAGGTTTCCCCCTTCTTTCTCCTCAGTGCACGTGGCGGCGGTCGCCACGCCGCGGGCGCTGAGGCGATCCCTAAAGAAGAGAGCTCGTGAGGGAAGACGCGCAGCGTCTCGTCCGCGAAGCGGACCGGTGGAGGGGGTCTGGGGGAACCGGGAGGTTCCCCCAGCTCGAACCTGGGAGTCCCTCACGGGAGCGAGCCGAAGGCGAGTGACCTCATGCGAGGACCTGCTTGGCCACCTTTTCGAAGGCGAAGGCGATCTCGTCGAGATCCTGCTCCTCGCAGAGCGGGGAGACGTCCACGTGAATCGCCCGCTCCAGCAGCTCCAGCGTGCGCGGGCAGTCCGGCGGGTCTGCACCGGTGGCCTGGAGCGCGGCAAGGACGGGCGCCCAGAACGGATAGACGTGAAGATCGGGCGTGGCCGGCGAGTAGATCTGGATCGCGAGCACGCCTTCCGCGTTGAGCGCGGCGACGGCCTCGACGGCGCGTGCAGCGCTGTCGGCGAATGCGATCAGCGCGATGCCGGCGTCACCGTCCTCGTCGTTCGCGCGCCTGAGCTCGAGCCCGGGCAGGCCGCCGACCTGCGAGGCGAGCCGGGTGTGGTTGGCCCGCATGCGCTCAAGCAGGCCGTCGAGCCTCCCCAGCTGAACACGCGCCATCGCACCGGTCAGCTCGGAGGCGCGGAAGTTGTAGCCCGCGAACTTCGGCAGTCCGACGCCGCGCCGGACGGAGTTGGCGCAATCGTGCACGTCGAGCGCGAGATCCAGCAGGTCGTCGCGGTCGGTGATCATCACGCCGCCCTCGCCCGTCGTGATGATCTTGTTGAACTGCAGGCTGAAGGCGCCGACGTCGCCGAAGGTGCCCAGGCGGCGGCCGCGGTAGGTAGCGCCGGCGGCCTGGCAGACGTCCTCGATCACCACGAGATCGTGCTGCTTCGCGATCGCTCCGAGGGCCTCCATCGCGGCGGGCGCCCCGCGCATGTGCACGGGGAGGATCGCGCGTGTCCGCGGGGTGATCCGCCGTTCGACGTCGGCCGGATCGAGCGTCAGCGACTCGTCCACCTCGGCGAGGACGGGAACAGCGCGTGCAGCGAGCACGGCGTTCGGCGTCGCGTTCCACGTGTACGCAGGCACGATCACCTCGTCCCCCTCGCCGACGCCCGCGCCGATCAGCCCACAGATGAGCGCCGAGGAGCCGGCGTTGACGCACAGCGCGTGCTTCGCGCCCATGTGCTCGGCGAACTCGCGCTCGAACGAGATGACCTCGTCCGGCCCGTCGCCGACACCGTAGTAGCGGAAGAGATTCTTGCTCTCGATCACCCGGCGCAGCGCCTCCAGCTCTTCCTGCGCCACCTCCATGCCGCCGGGGAACATCGGCGCCTCGGGCCGGGTGCGGGCCGGGGTGCCCCCGTCCCGGGCGAGAGTCAGGTCACTCTGGGCGCGCGTGGGCGTCGTCATACCGGCCGCCCATTCTGGACATGAAATCGTTTGCGATCAACTCCGGGGCGAAAGCTGCGCTCTCGCCCCGGATCAGGGGAACGCCGCTTCGCGGGCAACGTGCCCGGGCGGAGCCCGCGCACTTTTCTGGGGTCTCAGGTGTGCTTTTTGGGGTGGTCCGCGGGCGGTGGCGCTTCGCGTCCCCGCCCCCGTGAGCCCGGCCTGCGGTTAGAGCGGCTGCGCCCGCTCTAACCTCCGGCCCTCGGGGTTCCCGGTGAACGCGCGTCCAACCCCGACCACCAAAGCCGGAGGCTAAGGCACGCGAAGCGGCCTTAGCCGCAGGCGGACCGATGCGAGCGCGGACGCTTCAGCGCCCGCGCCCGCACGGAAGGGAACAAC
>JBGPYI010000144.1:0-6127 GCA_041493175.1 Gaiellaceae bacterium
AAGATCGGCCGCGGCCGCTCCTCCGGGTAGCAGAAGAAGCTCCAGGGCCACTCCCCCGCCTGGATCCGGCGGGCGGCCACGTCCGAGAGCTCGGCGACCACACGATCGAGCTGTGCGGTCATGAGGTTGTAGAACTCCCCGCCCTGGAGGCCGAGCGGGCCCCAGTCGAGGTCGTCATGGGTGACGAGCCCCTCGTGCTCCTCCCCGCACCCGCACGCGAAGAGCACGTGGAAGACCGAGGGATGAGCGGCGCCCGGCAGACGCTCGAGCTGCCGGAAGTCGGACAGGGTGACGTGCGCCTCTCCCCGTGCGGGGCACGGGAAGGTGAACCGCCCCGTCAGCGCGTCGTACATGGTGCCTTTCTAATCGGCACTCCGGATGTCAAACCTGACACCTAGTAACAACTAGTACTCGATCAGGGCGTGCAGGTCGTACTTGGACAGGCGCTCGCGGCCTTTCAGGAACCGCAGCTCGATGATGAAGCAGCACCCCACGACGACCCCACCCAGCCGCTCGACGAGCTGCTCGGCGATCGCCTCGACGGTGCCGCCGGTCGCGAGAACGTCATCGTGGATCAGGACGCGCGAGCCGTGCGGGACCATGTCCGGGTGTAGCTCGAGCGCGTTCTGTCCGTACTCGAGCGCATACGTCGCACTGATCGTCTCGGGCGGAAGCTTGCCAGGCCGCCGCGCCGGCACGAACCCGCAGCCGATCTCTTTCGCGATCGCAGCTCCGAGGATGAACCCGCGTGCCTCGGCGCCGACGATGAGGTCGGGCTTCTTTTCCGCTCCCCACGCCGCAAGCTGCTCGATCGAATACGCGAGTGCCTCGGGATCCGCGAGCAGCGGCGTGACGTCCTTGAAACCGACACCCGGCTGGGGCCAGTCGGGGACCTCCCGGACCTTCTCGGCAAGATTCACCGGATCATGTTGACGCAAGCCGGCGCAGCGCGCGCCAGAAGAGCAGCTGGCCGAGACCCTGGGCGAGCTCGCCGAGCGATTCCAGATCCTCCATCCCGGCCCGGCGCCGCTCCGGGTTGCGGGCACGAAGCGCCGGGCCGACGACCTGCTCGATGAGCCCGGCCTCGCGGTCGGCCGCCGTGCGGAACCCCCGCAGGTGCCGAGGCGCGATCCCGAACTGCGCCAGCCGGCCGCAGGCAAGCGCGATGTCTGCATCCAGCTCGCGGTAGCGCTTCTCGCCTGACTCGGTACGGGGCGCAAGCAATCCGAACTCCTCCAGCTCGCGCGCGAGCCGCGCGTCGATCCCCGCGCGCTCGCAGAGCTCATTGAGGTCGAGCTCGTGCTCCTCGCCGGTCAACCCGGCACGCCGGCGCTTACGGTCACGCGCCGCCGGAGAGGCGAGCTCCTGGCGGATGACGCGCAGCGGTAGGAACTCGTCGCGCTGAAGACGCAGAATCGTCTCGAGGCGCTCGACGTCGTCCTCGCTGAAGAGCCGATACCCGCCCTGGGTCCGGCGCGGCGCCAGCAGCCCTTGATCCTCGAGGTAGCGGATCTTCGAGATCGAGATGTCCGGGAACTCGTCCTTCAGCATCCCGCAGACGGTCCCGATGGTCAGCAGACGCGATCGCGAGGCGGTGGCCATCAGCGGTTCAGGAACGTCAGTCGGTATTTGCCGATCTGCAGCTCGTCGCCGTCCTCGAGCTGCGCAGACTCGACCCGCTTCCGGTTCACGAACGTGCCGTTGAGGCTGCCCTGGTCCTCGACGAAGAAGCCACCGTCGCGTTGGGCGAGCACGGCATGCTTGCGCGAGACCGTGACGTCGTCCAGAAAGATCCCGCAGTCGGGCGAGCGGCCGATCGACGTCTCACCTTCGGGATGGAAGGTCTCCCCCGCCCTGCCGCCGCCGGACCGGACGACCAGGGCGGGACCCGTGATGCCGAGGTCCTCGAGTGCGTCGGAGGACGTGTCTTCACCCTCATCCGGAGTGAACGTCTGCGTCGTCTCCGTGCCGCCCTCGTCCTTGACGAGCAGGGCGCCGCAGCGAGCGCAGTAGTTCGCAGCTTCGGGATTCTGGAAGCCGCACTCCTGACAGTAGATGTGGCTCAACTGTGCCTAGTCGGGCGGTGCGGCTTTCGAGGTGAGGATCTCGGTCAGGTGGTCGACGTCCACCTGGTCGAGGACGCTCGCCCCTCCGGTCTTCTGTAGGCGCGCGACCAGCTCGGCGCGAAGGATGTCGATCTTCCCGTGCAGCAGCCGCCGTTGGTAGGAGACCTGGTTCTCCTCTTGCATCAGATCGGCGATGAGCTGCTTGAGATCAGCGTCGGACAGCGTTGCGAGATCGGGCAGAGGTTCCACGGGCCGCCTTTCCTGGTCGATGGCTCGTCCGCAGTAAAGCAGCAGACCGGTAAAGGGTCAACCTGAACTTGAGACTTTGCGACTCTCACTACGTCGCGGCCGTCACGCCCTCAGACTGCATGATCTCCTCGACCATCGAGCGGAACTCGGACTCGAGCGCCTTCGAGTCCTCCTCGGTTCGGCCCTCGGCATAGATGTGCATGAGCGGCTCGTCGGGGTCGGGGAGGATCTGCGCCCACCCTCGCTCGCCGAAGACTTTGATGCCGTCCGTCAGATCGAGCACGCGGTCGCGGAGGCGTTCTGTCAGCACCCGCATCACCACGCCCTTGAGCGCCCACGGGCACGCCAGCTGACGGTGGACGAGGGTCGGCGCAGGCAGGTCGGCGACGAGCTCCGACAACGGCCGCCGGACGGGCGCGAGCAGCTCGAGCAGCTTGCAGAGGCTCGCAGTCGCGTCGTACGCCGGCAGGAACTCCGGGAAGACGTACCCGCCTCCCACCGCGCCGGCGAAGATGACGCCGTCCTCGGCGGCGGCCTTCGTCAGCTCGCCGAGCGACGCGGGTGTGCGCACTACCTCGAGCCCGCTCCCCTCCAACAAGTGGTCGACCTGGCTGGTAACGGTGATGGGGAATGCGAGCTTCCCGCTTCGGCCGTTGCTTCCGATCAACCGCAAGAAGAGGAGCAGGGTCTGCTCGACCGGTACCTCGCGGCCACGCTCGTCGACCAGATAGAGGCGCTCAGCCGCCCGGTCGAAGATCACGCCCAGGTCGGCGCCGACCGCGGGGACGAGCTGCTTCACCTGCCCGATCGCCTCTCGCAGCAGAGTGGAGCCGGAATCGGACCGGTCCGTCGTGAAGCCGTGCGCGGAGACAGCCTCCACTTCGAGCGGCCCGAGCAGCAGCGGCAGCACGAACGACGCCGCCGAGAAGCCGTAGTCGACGACGAGGCGGAAGCCGCGCGCGCGAATCGCTTCGACGTCGAGCCCGTCCAGCAGATCCTCCGCGTACGACTCGCGCGCGCGGGCCGGGTAGCTGATCGTGCCGATGTCGCCGAAGCTGGCGCGGCGCAGCTCGCCGCGCGTGAAGTTCTTCTCGATCTCCTTCTGCATGGTCGGCGAGAGCTGGATCCCGGGCTGCTCGAAGAACTTGATCTGCACCACCTCGGGGTCTGACTGGTTCGTGCCGACGTGGAAACCCGCCTCGTAGCCCTCGCTCTTGAGGAGATGACGCGCGACCGCAGCGGGCAGGACGCGCAGGTCGGCGACGTCGAGGCCCGTAGAGGTGAAGCCGGTGATCATCGCCCGCTTGATCATCCGGCATGCGGGTGCCGACTCGCGGCTCGCCGCGACGCGCGCGCCACGCTTGAGCGCAGTGCCGAGTGCGGCGGCGATCCGCACCGCGACCTCGGGCGTGAGGTCGACGTTGACGAGACCGGCGACGCCGTCCCTGCCGAAAAGCCGCGTCGAGGCCCGCGATTCCCAGATCAGGCTGTCGGTGATGTGCGAGCCGGACTCCACCTCCTTGTACGGATAGATCCGGACGCCCGGCATGATCACGCTCTCCGCGCCGATCGTCACCTCGTCGCCGACTGCGACGCCCTCGTGGATGCGGACATGCTCGCGGATGTCGCAGGACCGGCCGAGGATGGCACCTTCGATCAGTGAGCTGCGGCCGATGTGCGTCGAGGCGTCGATGACCGAGCGCGCGACGCGCGTGCGCTCGCGGAGCGTGACGCTGTTGGACAGCACCGAGTGCGACCCGAGAGTCGCGCCGGGAGCGATACGGCAGTAGTTGCCGATGTAGGCCGGACCCTCGATCTGCTCGAGGTCGGCGATCTCGACGCCCTCGCCGATCCAGACGTTGCCGCGGATGCGGATGCCGGGGATGTTGAGGCGGACGTTCTCCTCGAGGGCGTCGAAGTTCGCCTGCTTGAACTGGTCGAGATTCCCGATGTCCTGCCAGTAGCCGTCCATGACGTAGCCATAGAGTGGGCGCCCCATCTCCAGCAGGTAGGGAAAGAGCTCCTTCGAGAAGTCGTAAGGACGGTCGGCCGGCACGTGCTTCAGCACCTCGGGCTCGATCACGTAGATCCCCGTGTTGATCGTGTCCGAGAAGACCTGGCCCCAGGACGGCTTCTCGAGGAAGCGTTCGATCCGGCCATCCTCGTCCGTGACCACGATGCCGAACTCGAGCGGGTTGTCGACCGATTTGAGCCCGATCGTCACCGCTGCACCCTTTTCCTTGTGGAAGGCGACGAGCGCGCTGAGGTCGACATCACAAAGCGCATCCCCCGAGATGACGAGGAAAGTCTCGTCGAGCTGCCTCGCGGCCAGGCGCACCGAGCCCGCGGTGCCGAGCGGCGACTCCTCGACCGAATAGCCGATCTGCATTCCCAGCGTCTCCCCTTCGCCGAAGTAGCTGCGAATCGCCTGCGGCAGGAAGGCGACCGTGACGATCACCTCGTTCATCCCGTGCTCGCGCAACAACTCGAGGATGTGCTCCATGCACGGCTTGCCGACGACCGGCACCATCGGTTTCGGCTGGTTGGACGTGAGTGGCCGCAGGCGCGTGCCCTCGCCGCCCGCCATCACCACGGCTTTCATCGCTTTCCTTCTCTCAAGGCCCCGACGGCGTAGACCACGCCTGCGACGACCGCAAGGACGAGGCCGGTCCAGAAGATCCAGTACGGCCACTCGGTCGAACGGTGCGTGACGATCAGGCAGCCGATCCCGAGATAGAGGAGCCACGTCGCCGCCTTGCCGAGGAAGTTCACGTTCAGCTCGTAGCCCGGCGGTGCGATTGCCTTGTAGCCGGCGAGGAGCAGTAGGTCACGTCCGAGGATCACGATCAGGCCGGGCCAGGGCATGTGATCCTGAACCAACAAGAGGATCACCGCGGTGTCGATCATCAGCCGGTCGGCCAGGGGGTCGAAGATGCGGCCGAAGTCCGATTCCACCTGCCAGCGCCGCGCGAGGAAGCCGTCGATCTGGTCGGTGACGCCCGCGATGGCGAAGACGGTGCCGGCCGGCCAGCTATGGCCGCCGTCCGCGCTCAGCATCAGCGCGACGAAGACCGGGATCAGGGCCAGCCGCGCGATCGTGAGCGCATTCGGAAGTTGCTGCAAAGTCGCCGGAACGGCGCGGGTGGCCATGAGTGTGGAAAGGATACGCCCGTGGCCGAGACTCTCAGCCTGCCTGGCTTCGTGGACGCCCACAGCCACGGCTTCCAACGTGCATTACGCGGGCGCTCCGGAGGCGCCGACTTCTGGGGCTGGCGTGAGCTGATGCTCGCCGAGGCGGAGCGCCAGACGCCCGAGCTGGTCCGCCGAGAGTACGTGCAGGTCTACCGTGAGCTGCGTGCCGCGGGCTATACCGCGGTCGGTGAGTTCCACTACCTCGGCTTCGACGAAGCGCTCGCCGCAGTGGAGGCTGCGGAGGAGGCGGGGATCCGCATCGTCGTCCTGCTCGCCGCGTACGGACGCGGAGGCCTGCCGCGCTTCCGCCAGGAGTCGGTCGCGGAGTACCTGCGGCAGGTGGAGGACCTACGCGGCCGCGGAATTCCTGTCGGAGTCGCCCCCCACTCCGTGCGCGCCTGCCCCACAGACTGGCTCGAGGAGATCGGCCGGTACGCCGCCGCCGAAAGCCTGCCGCTGCACGTGCACGCGGACGAGCAGCCGCGCGAGATCGAGGAATGCCTCGCCGAGCACGGCGCCCGTCCGATCGAAGTTGGCGAGCGCGACGTCACCGCGCAGGCATTTGCCTGGGACGTACAGAAGAACTCGCGCATCACCATCGAGGCGAAGCGACGGATTAC
>JBGPYI010000051.1:0-10475 GCA_041493175.1 Gaiellaceae bacterium
GTGTTGCACGCCCGATGTGGCATGTAATTCCTGTGCTCACTGCGCTCGAGATACCTCTGGAAGGGCCAAAAGGTGAGCGGGTGGACCTGGTCCGGACGATCATGTCTCACGGGGTTGCTGACGTCCCGCCCGGCCGCGTCGATGAGGAGCGGCGGGCATACACAACGACACTCGCGCTCCCCTCGGCGCAGCCGCGCACGATCCGGATCGTCGACGGCCGTCCGGGATTCGCCCGGATCGACGTCGAGGGGCGGAAGCTCGGCGCAAGAGCCGCGCGCGATCTGACTGCGGCTGTACGTCAGATCCTCAACCTCGATGAGGACTTGTCGGAGTTCTACGCCCTTGTCGCGAACGACCCCGATCTCTCCTGGGCCTCCCGTGGAGCGGGCCGGATGCTGCGTGCGCCGACAGTGTTCGAGGACGTCGTAAAGACGATCTGCACGACGAACACGGCCTGGTCGGGCACGCGCAAGATGACCGGCGCCCTCGTCGACAATCTCGGCGTCGAGGCACCCGGCGGCGACCGAACGTTTCCGACACCACAGGCGATGGCGGACGCGGACGAAGCCTTCTACCGCGACGTCGTGCGCGCCGGTTACCGCGGTCCGTACCTGAAGAAGCTCGCGACCGATGTCGCCGAAGCCACGATCGACCTCGAAGAGCTCAACGATCCTGACCTCCCGGACGACGAAGCCGCGGCGCGCCTGCTTGCACTGCCAGGAGTCGGCCCTTATGCCGCCGCACACGTAATGCTGACGTCGCTCGGCCGCTACTCCAGGCTCGTGCTCGACTCGTGGACCCGCCCGACCTATTGCAAGCTCTCCGGCGCCCGCAGTGCGTTGAAAGACGCGACGATCGAGCGCCGCTTCAAGCGCTACGGCGAGTGGGCCGGCCTCGCCTTCTGGCTCTACTTGACGCGAGGCTGGGTCGAGGACGGGTTGCCCGTCTAGTTAGTGTCCGCCGCGGAGCGGCTGGGGCCGGTGCCCCAACTGGTCTTCAAAACCAGTACGGCGTCGTAGCCCGACGCTAGGCAGGTTCGACTCCTGTGCCGCTCCGTTGAACGGAAAGCCACATCGTTATCGGCGACTAATCTCCTCGGGCGTGACGGTTTCCTCGCGACGACCAGCCGCTGGGTCGCCGAACCTCCGCTCCGCGTCGGTCACGCCGTGGAGCTCGAGTCGACGCGCTCGCGGTCGAGCTGCTCGAGCCGCGCGCCGACCTCGGCACGGCACGCCGCGTAGCGGGCGAGCGTCCTCTCCGCGGCTCCGCCGCGGTGGAAGCGGAGTGCCGCGCCGGCTCGAAAGCTCTCGGCCACGTCGGCGGGAACGTCCTCGCCGACCGCGCCGAAGTGCGCCCGCAGCCGCGCGGCCGCGACCCGCCGCCCCCAGCTTTCGAGACGGTCGCCGAGCAGCGACTCGAGGAACCGCTGCGACGGCAAGCCCGCCCTCGGCGAGGCGCGGCGTCCGGCGACGCCGAGATTCGGGAAGACGTCGAGGAGCCACCCATTCGCGGCGCGAAGCACCTCGGGATCGCCTGCAAGCATGCGCGCCTGGCCGAGCTCGCGAGCGATGTAAACGCTGCCCGGCGGAAAGGCGACGTCGTCGGCGCTGACGTAGTAGTTGGGGCAGAAGAGGCGGCGCCCGAGCAGGCGCGAGGCCGTGCCCAGCAGGATGAACGCCGTGCCGAGGCGCTCCGGAGCGACGATCACGAGGAGGTCGAGATCGGCCTCCTCCCCGGCGTCGCGGGCGGCCGCCGAGCCGGTGAGCGCGAGCCCGCGGACGAACGGCGCATGGCGCAGTACCCGCACGACGCGGCTGGCCCGGTGCTCCAGCAGCCGGCCCCGCTCCGTCCGTGACGGTCTCCGCTCGAGGAGTTCGGAGCGACCGGCGAGGCAGAACAGCCCGTCGCGCTCGACGATGACCGAGTGGAGGACGGAGTCTTCACTGAGCAGCCGGCGTAGCGCCTCGCGTCCGACCCGTACCCGGGAATAGCGCCAGAGCTCGTCCAGCGTCACCGCGCAGTCGAACGCGTCTCCGTAGACGAGCGCGTCCAGCAGATCGAGTCGCTCGTCCGTCGCCGCGCTCATCGGTGCTGGAGCGTAACGATCAACCGAGGCGAGCTTGGGACCGGCAGCGGCGCGTCCGGGTCAACGCGCAGTCGCCAGCGGCGGGCGACGGTGGCGAGCGTGGTCGTCATGATCGCCCGCGCGAGCGGCTCGCCGATGCAGGTGTGCGCGCCCGCGCCGAAGGGCACGTACTCCCCGCGCCCGCCCGCGCGCCCGCCGAGCCAGCGCTCCGGCTCGAATGCGGAGGGGCGCTCGTACACGCGCCCGTCCGCATGCGTCACGAGCGGGCTGACAAGCACATTCGAGCCCCGCTTGACGTGGACGTCGCCGATCCGGACGTCTCGGACTGGACAGCGGTCGATGTAGCGGGCAGGCGGAAACAGGCGGAGCGTCTCGAACAGCACCGCGTCGAGGTACGAGCTCTCTCCGCCGGCGTCGAGCTCCGCGTGGAGGCGGGCCTCTGCTTCGGGATGGCGCCCTAGGAGATACCACGCCGCCTCGAGCGCGCTCGGAGGCTCGTCGACGGCGGCGAGGAGGAACGCGATCACCTCCCCGCGCTGCGTCCGCTCGGGCAGTCCGCTGCGCAGCAGGGCCGCGAGTAGGTCGCCTCCTTCCGACGGGCCAGCCCGCGCGCCGATCAGCGCCTGTACGACGCGCTCGACACGGCCCAACGCCGTGCCGCCCGCCGTGCCCGCCACCGGCGGCCTGAGGCGAGGAACCGCAGCGATGATGCGCCGAAGCTCGTCCGCCAGGCCGGGATCCAGCTCGGTCGAGAGCAGCACGTCGCCCGCGACGCCGAGCGACAGGGGGTCGAGCGTGTCCCGCAGGACGATCCGGGCTCCGTCTTCCCAGGCGCTCTGGGCGTGCGCGACGCGCTCCGCGATCGCCGGTGCGAACAGGGCGATTCGCCGCCGGTCGAGCGGCGGCTGCAGGAGCTGCCGGCGCTGCCGGTGCTCGTCTCCGCTGAGCGTGTTCAGCGTCGCGCCGACGAAGCGCCGGGCGCGCCGTTTCCACTTGCCGGGGGCGAAGGAGTCGTCGTCGGTGACGAGCACGCGCCACACGAGCTCCGGGTCGCGTACGAGCAGGAAGCGGGTCGGCCCCGCGCTCAGAGGGATCGTCGCGTGCCCGTCTCCGCTCGCCGCGAGGTACTCGATCGGGTCGCGGAAGAACGAGCGTGCGGAGAATGGAGACCGGGGCAAGGCGTCCGATTCTGGTGGAGCCGATTGGGATTTGCTACTGCAACGCCCGACGGCGTGGCAGCCCCACGCTAGGCAGGTTCGACTCCTGTGCCGCTCCGTTGGCTCGCAAACCGGCGTTTGCACGGCTTGCCAAACAGCTGCACCCACGGTCGCGGCGGCGATCACGTTGCCTGGTCACTCGCCTGTCGCCCGCAACCTAAGACCGGGCCCTTGGCAGTTTGTATAACTGTGAGTGTGATCGACTCGAGCGCCGAACGCGAACACGCGATGGTAGGTGATGCCGGATCTGCGTCACCGGGGGACCAGCTGCGGTGGTTACGGAAATGGGTCCTGCTGATTCTCGGCGGCTTCGCCGTGATCTTGTTCCCCTGGTCGGCGTTTCTCGCGCTCACACTGCCAAGCCGGCACCTCACTCCACACTGGGACGCTGCGTGGGCGGGATTCGATCTGATGATGGCTGGAGTGGTGCTGTGGACTGTGGTGTCGATCTTGCGACGGTCGAAGTACGTCGCCGTTGCGGCATCGGTGACCGGCACCTTCTTGATCTGCGATGCATGGTTCGACCTTCTGACGTCACGGCCGGGTCCTGAGTTGGTCGAGTCGAGTCTGTTCGCGATTCTCGGCGAGCTGCCGCTCGCCGGCCTTTGCTTCTGGCTTGCCCGCGACGCAGAGAACAGCGGCGAGCGAACAACGGGCTCTTTCGAGCGCCGCCGCTCGCGCCGGCAGAGCTTACGAACGTCGGCTTAGCTCAGCTCGATCATTTCTCAGTCTCCCACCGCCGCGAAGTTTGCGGGACGATGACGCCGTGCGCCTATGGATCTACGGCGGCCTCGGCCTCGCGGCGGTGTGGTGTGCGCCCGCGCCGGCACCCGTGGTCCCGCCCGTCGCGAACGCGCTCGGGATCCCAAGGCGGATCCGGCACGACTCCGGCGTCGCGCTGACGTTCGACGACGGCCCGCACCCGCAGGGGACGCCGGCCGCCCTCGAGCTGCTCGCCGCAGCCGGGGCGACGGCGACGTTCTTCCTCGTCGGCGAGCAGGTGGAGCGTTGGCCGGCGGTCGCGGCCGAGATCGCCGCCGCAGGGCACGAGATCGCGCTCCACGGCTACCGGCACCGGCTCATGCTGCGGCGGACGACGACTGCGCTCGAGCGGGATCTCGACCACGCCGTCGAGGTGATCGCAGCGGCGACCGGTGTCGCGCCGCTCTGCTACAGGCCGCCGTACGGCGTGTTCAGCGCCGGTGGGCTCGCGCTGGCGGGACGGCGCGGGTGGGCTCCGATGCTCTGGTCGCGCTGGGGACGGGACTGGGAGGCGCAGGCGACACCGGCGGGAATCGCGCGCCGCGCGACGGCGGGCCTGCGGGCGGGCGACGTCGTGCTGTTGCACGACGCCGACCACTACAGCTCCGACGGCTCCTGGCGGAAGACGATCGCGGCCCTGCCCCTCGTCCTCGAGGCGGTCGCCGGGTGCGGCCTCCGCTGCGTCCGCGTCACGAACTCGACGTAGCGTCGGACGCCCTCGGCGAACGGCGTGTTCGCCGACCAATCCAGCTCTCGCGCGGCGCGCGCGCCCGAGATCCGCACCGACCGCAGGTCCGCCGGGCGGCTGTCGACGTGCACGATTTCGACGGGGGCGACCAGCCGCCTGACCGTCTCGGCGATCTCGCGCACCGTCACCGTTTCGTCGCCGACGAGGTTGTAGATCCGATTCGGTACCGGCGGCGTCAGCGCGGCGACGACACCGTGCGCGAGATCCTCGACGTAGACGAACTGGCGGGACTGGCTGCCGTCGCCGGCGATCATCAGGGTCCGACCCGCGAGCGCGCGCTCGACGAAGGCCGCGAGCACGGTCGCCGGGCGCGAGCGCGGGCCGTACGGGATGCCGAACCGGAGGATGGTGTGTTCGAGGCCGTAGAGCTCGCCGTACGAGCGGCAGTACATCTCGCCCGCGAGCTTCGTCGCCGTGTACAGGTGGGCGGGGAGCTCGAGCGGCGTGTCCTCCTCGAGCGGCTCGGCGCCGCGCGCGTTGCCGTACACCCAGATCGTGCTCGCGTAGACCACGTGCGCCACGTCTTGCGCGCGCGCGGCCTCGAGCAGCAGCGCCGTCCCGCGCGCGTTCACCGCCTCCGCTCGCGACGGGTCATCGACGACGTGGTTGACGTCGGAGACGGCTGCGAGGTGCGCGATCACGTCGCAGCCTGCGGCCGCCGACTGCAGCGCGTCGCGGTCGCCGATGTCGCCGATAACGATCTCGACCTCGCGCGCGTCGTGGTACGGCGAGGGCACGAGATCGAAGATCCGCGGCTCATGGCCGGCGGCGCGCACGCAGTCGATGACGTGCGAGCCGATGAAGCCGGACCCGCCGGTGACGAGGACCTTCACGCGCCGATTCTCGCTGGGATGTCGGCCGTCGACGCCGGGCGGTAGTAGAGCGGGACGCACCAGTGGTTCGCCGCGACCCAGTCGCTGTTTGTCAGGTCGACCTCCATGCCCATGATCCGGTGGCACGGCTCCTCGTAGACCTTTCCGGTCGACCGCTCGATCGGCTCGAACACGATGTACTTGTACAGCCCGGATACCATCCCGTCCGGGAGCTCCACGCGGGCGGGGTGCCGCGGGTCGAGCAACTCGCGCGCCTGCTCGTTCTTCCACCGCGTGATCTCGTCGAGCCGCTCGACCTCGACGACGCCGACCGCGGCCGTGAATTCGTTCATGCGGTAGTTCAGCCCGTGCACGCCGAAGTCGGGCTTACCGTAGTTCCGGAACGTGCGCGCATGCTCGACGACCGCGGCGTGCCGCGAGACGACGGACCCGCCCTCGCCGGTGGAGATCGTCTTCGTCGCCGCGAACGACCAGATGCCCGCGTCGCCCCACGTCCCGGCGCGGCGGCCATGCCAGCCGGCGCCATGCGCGTGAGCGCAGTCCTCGATCAGGAAGATCCCCTCGGCTCGGCAGAACTCGGCGATCCGCTCGACATCGAAGGCGACATGCCCGCCTATGTGAACAAGGATCGCCGCGCGCGGCTTGTGCGCGGCCGCCTTCCGTTCGAAGTCCTCGAACGACATGCACAGATCGGTCCGGTTGCAGTCCACGAACTCGACGCGGCCGCCGGCGTGGAGCACTGAGAGCGGCGTCGCCATGAACGTGTTGGAAGGGCAGAGAACGGTCTCGCCCCGGACGTCGACGTAGTCGAGGACGGCGAGTGCGGCGCCGCTCCAGCCGGAGAATGCAACTGCGGGCAGCCCAACCCAGTCCGCCCACGCGGACTCGAACGCCGCCACCATCGCTCCCTCCGACCAGACCTCCGCATCGAGCACCGAGTCCCACAACTCGTGGAGCCGCCTGCGGTCGCGCTGATCGAACCCGATGGCGAAGCGGCCGACGCTCGCCGTGATGCGCTGGTCGGCCACGAGGGCGAAGCGTAGCGGCCTGCGCCCGTCACGGACGGGGGAACATCACCGAGTCTCCGCGGCTGCGAGCACGACCGAGGCGGCCGACGGCAGCGCGCGGAAGGCATCTGTCCGCGTCCTGCCTTGCGTGAGCGCCCGCCGGAGCGCCGGCTCGAGCTCCGCCCGTGTCGCGGCAACCTGGGCGAGGCCGAAGCGGCGGAACGCCGCGTTGTGGAGGCGGATGTGGCCGCGGCCCCAGCCGTACGAGATCGCTGGGCAGCCACGCATGAGCGCCTCGAGCACTGTCAGGCCGCCGGTCGAGTGCACGAGGACGTCGGCGGCCGCCAGCCAGTCGGGCATCTGCTCCGTGAAGGGCTCCACGCGCACGCGTGGGTCCGCGGCGAACCGCCGCGCCAGCCTCGTGCGCAGCCCGTCGTTGTGCCCGCTCAGGCAGACGACCTGCGAGACCTCGTCGATCCGCAGCGCCTCCTCGACCGCACCCTCGACGTCGCCGACGCCCCAGCCGCCTCCGGAGACAAGGACGAGCTTGCCGGTGGCCGGCAGCCCGAGCGCGTCCCGTGCGTCCGCCCCCGACCGCTCGCCGAGGAACTCGGCCGCCGTCAACCCGTGCACACACTCGATGCTCGTAGCAGCGCCGGCGATCAGCCGGACTTCGTCGACCGACTC
This sequence comes from Gaiellaceae bacterium, assembly GCA_041493175.1. Lineage (GTDB taxonomy): Bacteria > Actinomycetota > Thermoleophilia > Gaiellales > Gaiellaceae > 3-1-20CM-4-69-9. Next base: position 7,341 of record JBGPYI010000051.1, read on the forward strand.
CGGGTGCGTGATTAGGTGGACGTCGACGCCGGGCGCGGCCCAGTAGTGCAAACCGGCGACGTCCGTGATCGCCGAGACGACCGGCAGCTCAAACGCGCCCGAGCGTCGCAGACGTGCGAGCACCTCCGTCGTGACCGGATACGTCGAAACGACCACCTGCGGGTCGACCGAATGGATCAGCCTGAGCAGGCCCGCTCCGCCGACGCGCGCGAGCAGCGCCTGCGTCGCCCGCCGAGTAGGGCCGAAGCCTGCGAAGACCCAGAAGCCGAGGTCCCACAGCCACTGGAACCGGAAGAAGCCGAAGCGAGGCGCGTCGGCGCTGATCGCGGTCACGACGCGTCCCATCGGTGCGAGGCCGTCCTCCGTGACGACCTCGACGCCCGGCCGCTCCGTCCGGAGCTGCGCGGCCAGCGTGCGCGCCGGTAGATCGTGGCCCTCGCCGACGCTCGCGGTGAAGATCAGCACACGCGGGCCACGCCTACTGGTCTCGCGGACGTTCACGCCCACGGAATCTACCGGGGAGGAGGAACTCTGAGACGCGAGCCGCGCGGTGCATCTGACAAGCTCGTCCGATGATCACGCTCGTCGCGCTGGTCGTGACGGTCGGCGTCGTCGACTCCGTCAACCCCTCGACGGTCGGGCCCGCTCTCTACCTCGCCACCCGGCACGGCGGCCACCACGGCGTCGCCGCCTTTACGGCCGGCGTCTTCGGGATGTCGCTCCTGGGTGGCCTCGTGCTCACGATCGGTCCCGGCCACGCGCTCGTCGCGGCGCTACCGCGGCCGGGGAGGCACTCGACCGCACTCGTCGAGCTGTGCCTCGGGGCTGCATGCCTGCTCGTCGCGCTCGGGCTCTGGCTCGCGCGCTCGAGCGTCGCGCGCCGCATCCACCGGGACGAGCGCCGCGCCGGGCGCTCGCCGCTAATCGTCGGCGCTGGGATCATGGCCGTCGAGTTGCCGACTGCGTTCCCGTACTTGGCGGTGATCGCGGCGGTCGTCGGCTCGGGAAGACGAGTCGCGACGCAGATCGCGCTGGTCGTCCTCTTCAACACCATCTTCGTCGCGCCGCTCGTCGCAATCGCGGCCGTCCGGAGCCTGGCTCACGAGCGCGCGGAGGCGTCGCTCGCCCGGCTGCGCGACGCTGTCGACCACCATACGGCCGCGCTCCTGCCCGCGCTCGTCGCGCTCGTCGCGGTCGCGCTGCTCGCGATCGGCGCCTCCGGCCTCCTCGCTGCGTGAGGAAAATCCCGACCTGAGCGCGCCTGAGCCCATCAAGGGATACCTGAGCGACCCCAAAACGCCGCTCCCGGATCCAAACACACACGCTCGCCAGACCTTCAAAACCAGTATGGCGTGGCAGCCCCACGTTAGGCAGGTTCGACCCCTGTGCCGCTCCGTTGGAGCCCAAAACAGAAGTGATAGTTTCAATCCATACAACGGGGTGTGAGCTAGGAACTACGGGCTGTCGTTCCGTCACTCCATGAAATGGAGTTGGAGATGCGGAACCTTCGAGGGCGGCGGCGCAGCCTGCGTCTTCTCTTGCCGAGCACGGTGCTTCTCGCGGTCGGAGCATGCGTTCTCTTCGCAGCCGTGCGCGCGGACGCGGACAACGTTGGCACGCTCCAGGTGCACGGCACGTTCAGGGCCAACTACAGCAGCAGCGAGTGTCCGGCCGGCACCCCTTCGGCGACGTCGTACTGCTTCCGCGATGTCAGCGTCCACGCCGACCTCTTCTCCGGCTTGGGGGAGGTGACCACGGCCTACATCGTCGTTCACGACGGGTTCGGCTCAGCCTGCGAGCACGTGCACGCTCAGATCCCGATCCTCGTCGCCGGGAAGGGCGAGATCGACCTGGCGATGAGATCCAGCGATTGCATAAATCCCGACCAGCCCGGGCTGTTCGGCCCGATCGAGGTCACCGTCTCCGGCGGCAGCGGCCGTTACTCGGGTGCCTCCGGCAGCGGCGCGCTGAGCTACCGGAACGACGTGGCAGCGCCCGGTAGCGGCGTCGCCATCGTCACCTGGACGGGGACGCTGAACGTCGCCGGCCTCGCCTTCGACACGACTCCGCCGCAGATCACGGGCGCGACGGCAAAGACCGCGAAGACGCGGGCGGCCAAGGGGGCGCGCGTCCGCTACTCCGTCAGCGCCGCGGACGCGACGGACGGCCCGGTGCCGGCGGCCTGCCTGCCGAAGTCCGGCAGCCTCTTCCGAGTCGGCCGGAAGACCGTCACCTGCACCGCCGTCGACGGCAGCGGCAATACCGCAACCGCGCGCTTCGTCATCACCGTCAAGCGGATTCGTCGTTGAGGCGCCTACCGGACTCTGCTCCGAGAACTTTGTACTGACGTTTGTACCGACCTCACACTCGGAGGTCGACGGGACTTGAAGCGTGACGACGCCCGGCCGAGGGCTGGGTCGCGCCTATCATGCAACCATGCAGAACATCATCTGCCCGGTCTGCGGTTTCATCGCCGAGACGACGGATGCCTCTCGACTCCGCACGGTGTGGGCTGATCATCTGCTCGGTGGCTGCGGCGATGACGTTGCCGCTATCACGACAGCGATGGAATCCTGTATCGAGCGGAGGCAAGAGCTTTGGCGCGCCGGGATGACGGATGACGTTCGCGGCTTGACGGCGACGATCGATCTGCTCTGGGAAGCGCTTCGTTACGCGCGCTTGGCCGAGCCTCCCGTGGCTGCGGCCTAGCGCCGCTCGGCGAGCCTTCAAAACCAGTGCCCGGCCCGCTGTTCATACTCGGTGCGGATGAGGTCGCGCGCGCTCAGCTGTGCGCTGGTGCTCGCGGTGACCCTGACAGGCGGGAGCGAGGCCCTCGCCGCCCGAACCGGCTCGGCGACGATGACGCCGCCGACCGTCGAGGGGCCGCCTTACAAGGACAGCACCCTGCGCTGCAGTCCCGCGCAGGCCGGCGACGCAGCCACGTGGGTGTGGCTGCGCGACGGCGCGGCCGTTGCCGGAGCGACCGGTGACACGTCGCGCGAGAGCCGGTCAGTCGGGCACGAGCGTGCCGCAGCGCGGGCAGCGCAGATATTCAGCTGTCTCGCCGTTTGAGCTCAGAAGAGAGCCCACTTCGCTCGGAAGAATGTCTGCGATCTCGGGCGGCGTCTGTCGGGA
>JBGPYI010000037.1:0-11685 GCA_041493175.1 Gaiellaceae bacterium
ACCTGTGCTACTCCGTGCGCGTCGAGCACGAGCCCTACACCCGCCTTTCGGAACGAGTTGTAATGCTCCGTCGCCCAGTAGGTGGACGGGTTTCCATCAGTCGCGTTAATCGCCGCGGCATCGTGCTCGGTGCCGTCGCCGTACGGGTCGTAGGCCCCGACACCGGCAATCGTAATCGGCGCGCCGACAGGAGCGCTTTGGCCGCCGCCGAGCGTCAACAGTCCAATGACGATGGCGGCGATGGCCAGCGCACCGAGCAGCCCGATGAGGAGAGGTAAACGTGAGACGGGCTTGCGGCGTTGGTGCTGTGGCAGCCGTCGCGCGGTCGGAACGACCATCGTGACGGCGCCGTCCTCGCCGCGGTCGAGCTCGGCGAGGCTCGCCTCGATCTCCGCGGCGAAGGCCTCCATGGTGGGGAACCGGTGTTCCGGATCCTTCTCCAGCGCGCGATCGATCATCTCGGCGATCCGCAGCGGCACGTCGCCTCGCGCGTCCAGAACGCTCGGTGACGGCTCCTGTATGTGCTTCATCGCAACCGCGACGAAGCTCTCGCCGGGGAACGGCACCTCTCCGGTGAGCATCTCGTACAGGACGATCCCGAGCGAATAGACATCCGTAGGCGCTTCGACCGGTTGGCCGCTCGCCTGCTCCGGAGCGATGTAGTTCGACGTCCCAAGAATGGTCCCCGTCTGGGTCACGTCGTGCTCGACGTCAAGCGAGCGCGCGATCCCGAAGTCCGTGACCTTGGCACGTCCGTCGCCGTTCAGCAGGACGTTCTGCGGCTTCACGTCACGGTGGATAAGCCCGCGCTCGTGGGCGAACGCGAGCCCGCGCGCTACTTCGAGCGCGATCTCGAGCGCGTCGCGCACGGCCAGGCGGCCTTTGCGGACGACGAGCTCCTTCAGGTTCTCGCCGTCGATGTATTCGAAGACGATGTATTGCCGGCCGCCCTCTTCGCCCCGGTCGATCACCGTCACGATGTTCGGATGCTGGAGCTGCGCAACGGAGCGCGCCTCGCGCTTGAACCGCTCGACGAAGTCCTCGTCCTCGTTGTACTGCTGGTGCAGGACCTTCAGGGCGACGTTGCGTTCGAGCAGGGAGTCATGGGCCTTGTAGACGCACGACATCCCGCCGTGCCCGACGACTTCCTCCAGCTCGTATCGCCCTGCGATCTTCTCCCCGACCACCACGCTCGAAAGCTACCCGCCCGTCGCCGGTCGTACGCCCTGGATCAGTGTGCGCGCGCCTTCCGCAGGCGCATGCCGATCCACAGGCCTCCGCACCAGAGGACGTACAAGAGGGCGATGAGGCCCGCCAGGAACCAGACCGGCACGAGGTGGTGGCCCTGTCCGTCCTGGGCTCGGCCCGCGACGAGAGCGACGGCCCAGCCGCAGGCCACCACGGCGCCGAGGCCGATCACGAGCCGTGGCCGCCCGATCCCGGTCGCGCCGAAGCCGAGCGGCAGCGCGAACGCGATCACGGCAATGAGATACCCGGCCACTGCACGGGTATCGGCGCTGCGCCCGGCGAACGTGAACTAGGGCACTAGACGCCTAGCCGAGGACGGAGCCGAGCGCGTCTTCCCAGACGCCGAGCGCCTCGTCGAGCTCGCCCTCCGAGATGACGAGCGGAACGAGCACGCGGATGCAGTTCGAGTAGATCCCTGACTTGAGCAGCAGCAGTCCGCGCTCCGAGGCGGCCTCGACGACCGCCGACGCAAGCTCGGGGGCAGGGTCCTTGGTGCTGCGGTCGTGGACGAGCTCGATCGCGAGCATCGCACCGAGACCGCGGACGTCGCCGATCGCGTCCCAGCGCTGCTGCCAGGCCAGCATCCGGCCGCGGATGGTCTCGCCGATCTCGCTCGCCCGCTCGACGAGGTTCTCCTCCTCGAACACGTCCAGCACGGCGAGGGCGGCTGCCTGCGCGACGGGGTTGCCGACGTACGTGCCGCCGATCGCCGAGTCGCCCGGCGCGTCCATGATCTCTGCCTTCCCGATCACGCCCGAGAGTGGCAGACCGGCTGCGATCGACTTCGCCACCGTCATCAGATCCGGCTCGACGTCGTAGTGCTCGATGCCCCACATCTTTCCCGTGCGTCCGTAGCCGGTCTGCACTTCGTCGACGACGAGCACGATGCCGTTGTCGTCGCAGATGCGGCGCACGCCCTCGAGGAACTCGGGCGGTGCGACGACGAAGCCGCCTTCACCTTGCACCGGTTCGATGATGATCGCCGCAACGTTCTCGGCGGCGACGGTCACCACGAATGCGCGCTCGAGCGCCGCGAGTGCCTCGGCCGCGCTCGGGCCGCGGTAGTCCTGCGCGAACGGCAGCCGGTAGACCTCGGGCGCGAACGGGCCGAGCCCGGCCTTGTAGGGATGAGTCTTGGACGTCAAGGTCAGGGACAGCAGCGTGCGACCGTGGAAGCCGCCCTCGAAGCCGATCACCGCCGGCCGTTTCGTGTACGCGCGCGCGAACTTGATCGCGTTCTCGACGGCTTCCGTGCCCGCGTTGAAGAACGCCGCCTTTGCCGGGCCGGAGATGGGCACGGTCTCGACGAGACGCTCGCCGAGCGTGACATACGTCTCGTAGGGGACGATCGTGAAGTCGGTGTGCAAGAACTTCGCAGCCTGTTCCTGCACGGCGTCGACGACGCGCGGATGCGCGTGGCCGACGTTGAGGCAGCCGACGCCGCCGGTGAAGTCGATGAAGGTGTTCCCGTCGACGTCCGTGAGTGTCGCGCCCTCGCCGCGTTCGATCACCACGGGCAGAAAGATGGAAAGCGGGTCCGCGATCACGCGGTCTTTCCGGTCGAGGATCTCCCTGGAGCGGGGGCCCGGGATCGCCGTTCTGAGCTCGATCGCCTTCGTGGTCGCCATGGGCCTGACGATAGCGCAGCCAGCGGCCGCTTTGCATACCTGTATAGAGGTGTTACAGGTGCCGACTAGCGGAACGCGGGCGTGGACAACGCCTTGACCGTGTAGACGCCGGCCGCGTTCCACAGCATGAAGCCCTTGGCGTGCTCGAGCCTTGCGGCCTGGATCTGATCTTGGACGTCCGCGAGCGTGTACGTGCGGCGGAGGGAGAAGTCTTGCAGCCACGGGATCAACTTGGTCGCGTGGCCTAGCACGGCGGCCCGGAAGTCGCGCAGCGAGTAGGCCACCGTCGTGCCCGGGCGCGAGTCTGGGTCGATGATGTTGTACTCGCCCGACACGTAATGGGACGGGTAGACCATGGGATAGATGGCGTCCACGTAACGCGCGATCCGGCGGGGGAACTGGCCGATCCCGAGGTTCCTCGTGGCCGAGAGTCCGAAGACGTCCACCGAGATGCGCACCCCGAGCGGCTTGAGGCGCTCCCGCGCGTACTTGGCAAACATCGGGATCGTCCAGCCCATCGCCTGGGCGTGCTTGCCGGGGTAGCGGATCTGGGAGATGTCGCCGTCGCTGGGGAACCGGACGTAGTCGAACTGGATCTCGTCGAAGCCGAGCTTCGCAGCCTGCTCAGCGATGTCGACGTTGTATTTCCAGACGCGCCGGTCGTAAGGGTTCGTCCAGCCGAGGCCGGCGCTGTTGAGCCAGCGCGAGCCGTCAGTGCGGCGGATCGCGAGCTGGGGAGCGCCCGCCGAAAGGATCGGATCCTCGAACGTGACGACCCGGCCGACGAGATAGAGCCCGGCGGCGTGGATCTTCGCGACCGCGCGCTGGGCGTCGTAGTAGCGCTTCGCCGAGCCGATCTTCCGGGCGAGCGGAACGTTGACCGGGAAGCCGACCACTCCGTTCTCGTCCTTGACGTCGAGCTCGATCGTGTTGAGGCCCGCCGCCTTCATCGCGACGTACTCGTTGAGCTTCCCGGGCAGACCCGCGAGCGCCATCGTCACGTGGAGGCCGCGCACCTCGGCGGGCAGCGGCCGCGGCTGCAGGACCTGCGGCTTCGGGGTCTGCTTCGCGCGCGCTGCTGCGCGGACCGTCTTGTGTCCGCGCACGTGGGTCGCGAGCACGCCTCCGACGACTCCCGCTGCGATCAGTGCGAGCAGGGCGCCGGCAGCGATGAGCCGCTGCTTGTGGCGTCGCTGGCGCGCCTCGGCTCGCCGTAGCTTGTAGCTGGCGTTCGGATCGACAGGCTGGAGGACGTACCTCGTAGGCAAGGTGTGGAAAACTAACAGAGCCTGGGCGGCCGTAGAATCGCCTCGATGGTCCTTGCAGACCGCACGATCGCCAGATTCCTGGAGGAAGGCCGGATCGAGATCGATCCCTACGACGAGTCGCTGCTCCAGCCTTCGAGCGTCGACGTCCGGGTCGACCGCTTCTTCCGGGTTTTCCACAACAACCGCTATCCCTATATCGACGTCCGCGAGCAGCAGGAAGACCTCACGGAGCTCGTCGAGGTGGACGAGGGAACGCCCTTCGTTCTCCACCCCGGAGAGTTCGTCCTCGGCTCGACCCTCGAGCGCATTCGCCTGCCCGACGACCTCGTGGCGCGGCTGGAGGGGAAGAGCTCGCTCGGCCGGCTGGGCCTTTTGATCCACTCCACGGCAGGCTTCATCGACCCGGGCTGGGACGGTCATGTGACGCTCGAGCTCTCGAACGTCGCGAACCTGCCGGTGACGATCTACCCGGAGATGAAGATCGGCCAGATCTCGTTCGTCCAGCTCACGGAGCCCGCAGCTACGCCCTACGGGACAGGCGACATCGGCTCGAAGTACCAAGGCCAGCGCGGGCCGACCCCCTCGAAGTACTGGCAGAACTTCCAGAAGGGACCGACGGGTTGATCCTCGTAACAGGGGGCACCGGGTTCGTGGGAGGCCACGTCGCCCACGAGCTGCGCGGCCGCGACCTGGCCGTGCGCTGCCTCGTCCGCGATCTGCGCAGGGGAGCCAAGCTCGCGGCGTGGGGGTGCGAGCTCGCCGAGGGCGACGTCACGGATCCGGAGAGCCTGCGCGAGGCGGTCGCCGGCGTCGACACGGTCATTCATCTCGTCGCAATCCGGCAGGGCCAGCGCGAGCAGTTCCGCCGGATCATGGTCGAGGGAACGCGCGATCTGCTTGCTGCTGCAAGAGCTGCCGGCGTTCGGCGCTTCGTGCACATGAGCGCCCTCGGGACGAGCGAGGAGACGAAAGATCTCGTGCCCTACTACGGGGCGAAGTGGGAGAACGAGCAGCAGGTGCAGGGCTCGGGCATCCCGTGTGTGATCTTCCGGCCGAGCTTCGTCTTCGGCCCCGACGGCGGCATCCTGCCGACGTTCGTCAAGCTCGCAAAGCTGACGCCCGTGACGCCGATCATCGGCAGCGGCCGCCAGCGCATCCAGCCGATCTGGGCCGACGATCTGGCGAAGTACTTCGCGGAGGCCGTCGAGCGAGACGACGTGGTGGGCCGCGTCTTCGAGCTCGGGGGCCCCGACGTCGTCAGCTGGAACGAGTTCTGGGAGCGCCTGAAGCGCATTCGCGGCATCCGCCGGCCCAGCCTCCACATCCCGGTTGGCCTGATGAGGGTCAACGCCCTCCTCACCGAGCGGCTGCCGGGCAACATCCCGCTGACGCGCGACCTTTTGAAGATGCTCGAGCACGGCGACAACGTCGTCTCCGACGAGGCTGCGGTGAGCACGTTCAAGCTGCCGCTCCTTCCCGTGGACGACCAACTCCGGCGCGCCGCCTGATTGCTTCTGGCTTGGAGGGGTAGCGATTGCGAGGGCGAACCCGGGGGTGTTCCCAGGGAAAGGAGAACCGTGAACGTGAACTTCGGACTCAGGACCTTGCTGCTGATCGCGGCGACGCTCCTGTTCCTGTTCGCCGTCTTCAGCGACACCAACCAGGGCGACCTGCTCTCGTGGGGCCTGGCGTTGTTCGCCTTCTCGTTCGCGATCGGCGATCTCGGCTGGGACCGCCGCTACGGCGGCAGTACTCCTAAGTAGCGCCGAAAGAAAGGGGGCCGCGCGAGCGGCCCCCTATTCCGGTTACCAGCGGTGGATTAGTAGAGGCGCTTTCCTGCCTCGGCCCGAGAGTCAGTAGTGGGCCGGGCGGCGCGTAACGCGTCGTCCCCCACGCTGGCTAGGCGATTCCCCGTAGGTCTCGGGGACGCACCTCTACCCGCTGGTACCTCCACTGCCCGAACAAGAAATCTCCACTCTCGGACCACCTCCTTTCCGCGGTTGATCCCAGAATATCAGCCGGCTGAGAGGTCGCCAGGCAAGATCACCTCGATCTCCCGCTGCACCTGCGCACGGACGTGGCAGGTTGCGAGGTGGTCGTTGACGACGCCGCACGCCTGCATGGCGGCGTAGACGGTCGTCGGGCCCACGAAGCGGAAACCGGCACGTTTCAGTTCCTTGGAGAGGGCGGCCGACTCGGGTGTGGTCGGCGGCAACTCCTTCAAGTTCCTTGGCGCGGCCCGGACCATTTTTCGCCGGTGGTTCCACACGAGCTCCTCGAGCGGCGTGCCGGCCTCGCGCAGTGCGAGTGTGCCCCGCGCATTGGCGATTGCCGCCTCGATCTTGCCGCGATGCCGGACGATGCCGGCGTCCCCTAGTAGTCGTTCGACGTCACGCTCGGCGAAGCGCGCAACGCGCTCGGGATCGAAGCCGGCGAACGCGGCTCTAAAGTTCTCCCGTTTGCGCAGGATCGTCAGCCACGAAAGGCCCGACTGGAAGCCCTCGAGGCATAGCCGCTCGAGCAGACCACGCTCGTCCCGCACAGGGCGTCCCCACTCCTCGTCGTGATAGGCGAGATAGAGCTTGTCGGTGGTCGGCCAGCAGCGCTTCGGCTCAGACGGTTGCTTGCTAGGTCGATCGGTTCGACCGGTCATTTCAGACGGACGCGCGAGCCGAGCTCGCACGTCCTGATGTCGGCACCGCAAGCGGTGCCTTAGACAACCCGGACCTTGATCATCCCGTCGTCGACGCGGACGGGGAACGTCTTCACCGACTCGACCGCAGGGAGCGTCAGCGGACGACCCGTGCGTATGTCGATGTTCGCACCGTGGCGGGGGCAGATCGCGACGCCCTCGTCGCACTCGAAGTCGCCCTCGCACAGCGGACCGTCGTCGTGCGAGCAGCGGTCCTCGATCGCGTAGTACTCACCGTTCAGGTTGTAGACGCCGACCGCAACCTCGCCGGCGTAGACGATCTTCACGGAGCAAGGCGGGAGCTCCTCGACGGGGCAGACGTCGAGCTCGGCCACTCGCTACTTGAGGTCGAGGTCGCCGGCCGCGCCCGCCCACTCCTCGGGGAGCGGCGTTCCCTTGGCCTTGTGCAGCGCGAGCTTCAGCGTCGAGAGCCCGAGCAGCGCGCACTTCAGCCGGACCGGGGTCAGGGGGATGCCGATCTCGTCGAGCAGCTCCTCGCGCGGCAGCGAGGCGACCTCGTTTGCGCTGCGGCCCTGCACCATCTCCATGAGCATCGAGGTCGCGGCCTGCGAGATCGCGCAGCCACGGCCCGAGAATTTCACCTCGTCGATCGTGTCGCCGTCGTCGCCGAACACGACGAAGATGGACACCTCGTCGCCGCAAAGCGGGTTCTGCCCCTCGGCGTGCGCGTCGGCATCCGCGAGCTCCCCGTGCCCGCGCGGGTTCTTGTAGTGATCAAGGATCACTTCCCGGTACATCTGATCGAATTCACTCATCGTTTGCCGAGCGTAGCGAAGGTCTTTGCCTTTACCCGTGGAAAGTGCGCAGCACTCTTCACGGACCAAGAAGCTTATTGGCCTTGTGCAGGCCTTCGACGAGCCGGTCGATCTCCTCCGGGATGGTGTAGAGGTAGAAGCTCGCGCGGTTCGTCGCCACGACGCCGAGCTTCGACATCAGCGGCTGGCAGCAGTGATGGCCGGCGCGGATGGCGACGCCGTCCATGTCGAGAACCTGTGCCACGTCGTGCGGATGGATGCCTTCGATGTTGAACGAGATGATTCCCGCGCGCCGGTCCGGCGACGGGCCGTAGCCGACAAAGCCCGGCACATCGGCAAGACGGTCGAGCGCGTAGACGAGCAACTCGCGCTCGTGCTCCTCGATCGCCCCGATGCCGATGTCGGTGACGTAGTCCACCGCCGCGCCGAACCCCACGGCCTCCGCGATCGGCTGCGTTCCGGCCTCGAACTTGTACGGGAGCTGGCCCCAGGTCGTCTCCTCGAGTGAGACCGACCGGATCATGTGGCCGCCGAGGTTGAACGGCGCCATTGCCTCGAGCAGCTTCGCCCGGCCCCAGAGCGCGCCGACGCTCGTCGGGCCGCACATCTTGTGGGACGAGAACGCGAGGAAATCGCAGTCGAGCTGCTGGACGTCGATCGCGTGGTGCGGGGCGGCCTGCGCGGCGTCCACGACCATGATCGCCCCCTGGTCATGGGCCCATGCCGCAAGCCGCTCGACCGGGTTGATCGTGCCGAGCGCATTCGAGACGAGGTTGTTGGCGACGACCTTGACTCTTCCCGTCCGGGCGATCTCTTCGAGCGTGTCGAGCCGGAGCTCGCCGTGCTCGTCGAGCGGGATCGCGGTGAAGGTTGCGCCCGTGCGTTTGGCGATGTATTGCCACGGGACGAAGTTCGAGTGGTGCTCGAGCTCGGTGACGACAACGACGTCCCCCGGGCCGAGGTTGTCGAGGCCCCACGCGTAGGCGACGAGATTGATGCTCTCCGTTGCGCCGTGCGTGAAGATCAGCTCGCGCGCCTCCGGCGCATTTACGAATTGCGCGACCTTCTCGCGAGCACCCTCGTACTCCGCGGTCGCGATCTCCGAGAGCGTGTAGACGCCGCGATGGACGTTCGCATACGAGGTCTCGTAGAAGGTGCGCAGCTTGTCGAGCACCTGGCGCGGCTTGTGCGAGCTCACCGCGGAGTCGAGGTAGGCGAGCGGTTTGCCGCGGATCTCCTGTTCGAAGATCGGAAAGTCGGCGCGGAGCTTGCGCGCGTCCAGCTTCGTCTGAGCGGTTACGGCCACCAGGCCATCGTACCGACCGCGTTCTAGCGGAAGCGGACCTCCGCCCGGCCGCCGCCGGCCTTCGTCAGGGTGACCCGGAACGAGCCCGGGATGCGGTACGACTCGCCGCGCGCGAGCCACAGTCGCCTGGCCTTCGTGAGCTTGCGGATGAGCACCGCCGACTCCGCGAACGGCGACGGGACCACGGTGTTGTCGACGAACCGGAAGAACAGCCCGCGGAAGGGCTCCGCGCGGTACTCGATCCACCAGGCGCCCCGCTCGGTGTCGACGATCAGCGCCTGCGCCAGCCCGGACGCAGACGTCGGCGGCGCCAGCACGTAGCGCTTCGCGGCGGTCACGTGGGGCTGAGGGCGGATCCAGCCGAGCGTGACCTTCTCGTAAACGCTGAAGTCGACCTCGCCGCTGCCCATCGGACTGAACGGATCGCCGGTCTCGTCCAGACCGCACAGGCCCGCGCTCGTGATGCAATCGGAGGCCTGCGCGTGGCCGAGCCCGAAGGCGTGCCCGAGCTCGTGCACGACGAGCTGGAGGTTCGGCTGTCGCGTCAGCATCACCTCGTTGCCCCAGGTTGCGCCGTGGAAGCCGCAGTGACTGTCGGCGATCGTGTAGATGACGTCGTCGTAGCGAGACGCGTCGAAGCCGGCCCGGTCGGCGGCGACCCTCGCGGGCGCGACGACGTTCTCGAGGCTGCGGTTCGTGCTGCCCCCGCAGCCGGGATTGCTGCTGAAAGCGGCGAGCCACGGCGTCACGTCGACTTGGAGTTGAACCTGGCCGAACGAGGCAGTCGAGAAGAAGGTGCGGGCCTGCTCCACGGTGCGCTCCACGTCTGCGACCGTGTAGGGCTTGGGCCCGGAGGTCGCGAGAACGACCAGCACGCGTTCGTCGCCCTTCACGACGGCGCCGGCCGACTGGACGATCAGCGTCGCGAGCAGGGTTGCCACCGCGTAGAGCGGGGCCCGAAGCACGAACGGAGTATGTGCCTTTCGGCGGCCGGCGGAAAGGCTCTCAGGGGATTCTTAGAGGTCTAGCCCTGAGGAATGCGAGCCTCGAGCGCAGCGGCGAGCGACTCGCGAACAGCCTCGAACTCGATGCGATCGAGGATGTCCTGGAAGAAGCCGCGCACGATCAGTCGCTCGGCGTCGCCGCGCGAGAGTCCGCGTGTCATGGCGTAGAAGAGCTCTTCGCGGTCGACGCGGCTGACGGTTGCACCGTGGGTGCATCTGACGTCGTTGGCGAGGATCTCCAGGCCCGGGATCGGAACGGCATGAGTCGTCGGCGAAAGCATGAGATTGCGGTTCTCCTGGTACGCGTTCGTCTTCTGCGCGTCCTTCTCTACGCGGATCATTCCGCGCCACACCGCCGTGGACCTGTCACGGAGCGCACCCTTGAAGGCGAAGTCGGATGTCGTGTTGGGCGCGATGTGCTCCTGGAACGTGTCGTAGTCGAGGTGCTGGTCGCCGTCGGTGAAGTACGCCCCAGTCACGCGCGAGGTCGCGCCTTCTCCTGCGAGGTCGTTCTGGATCCGAACTTTGCCCTTCTTGGAGCCGAAGCCCCCAGCGACCCAGTCGAGCTCCGCATCGTGCCCGACGCGCGCGTGGTGCGTGGCGAAGTGCCACGTTTCCTGCGAGAGATTCTGGATCGACACGAACTCGAACTTCGAGCCTTGCTCCAGGAAGAACTCTTGCGCGGTGTTCGTGTACGAGTGCAGGTCGGAAGTTGCCGAGGCGACTTCCTCGACGAGGGTGAACCGAGCGCCCTCCTCGGCGACGACGAGCAGGCGCCAGAAGAGGGAGCCGCCGTCGCTCGAGTTCGTGACCCGCACGTAGAGCGGCTTGTCGAGCTCGACGCCCTTCGGGACGACTACGAGCAAGCCGTGCTCCCAGACCGCGGCGTTCTGCGCGGCGAACTTCTCGTCCCAGCCGACGAGGGAGTAAAGCTTTTCGTGCTCCTCGGTCAGAGGCGCGAAGGTCACTCCCTCGGGCGCACGCTCGATCTGAACACCAGCCTCCGTGATCGTGGCGATGCCCGCCACGTCCAGCTCGAGCATCGTCTCCGAGGGGCTTGTCCCAGGGACTGTCCCTTCCGCCTGTCCGAACGAGTCGGGGTCGAAGTCCTTCAGGTCGGTGAAGCGCCAGTGCTCCTCCGTCGTGTCGGGAAGAGGCAGAGCGCGGTACGACGCGAGCGCCTCAGCGCGCATCAGGGCTTCGAGCCGTCGGAGTAGGGGGCGTGGCGGCGATGCAGCATCAGCGCGTTCCCGTCGGGATCGGAGAAGAACGCCATGTGGCAGACGCCCGTGTCGAGCGTCTCACCGTGAAACTCGACGCCCGCCTCCTCGAGTTTGCGGCGCGCTTCGGCGACGTCAGGGACGCGCAGCGCGATCGGGTTCCTGTGGACGTGGAACTCCATCCCCGCCTGCTCGGGGACGATGATCGCGAGCGTGACGTTGCCGGTCTCGAACTCCGGCCAGTTCTGGTGTGCGAGCTCGTTCCGCCTCAGGCCGAGCGTCTCGCCGTAGAACTTGACCGCCCGTTCCTTGTCCTGCGTCGCCAGCGGCACGAAATCCGTGCGCTCGACTTCGATCAACCGACAGACCCCTCCATCAACCGACAGACCCCTCCATCAACCGACAGATCCCTCCATCTGCAGCTGGATCAGCCGGTTCATCTCGACCGCGTACTCGAGCGGCAGCTCCTTGGTGATCGGCTCGACGAAGCCGGACACGATCAGCGCCGACGCCTCCGGCTCGGAGAGCCCGCGCGACATCAGG
>JBGPYI010000093.1:0-8140 GCA_041493175.1 Gaiellaceae bacterium
CGCGGTCACCCGGCCTGCGACTCGAATTGTAGCTGCGTCTCTTCGGCTCCGAGCTCCGCGCGCAGGCTCGAATCGCACTCCGGACAGGTGACCATCCCGCCCGCGTGCAGCACGAACTCGCCGCAGACGAGGCACTCCAGGCTGGCGCCGCGAAGCAGCGCCTGCAACTCCTGTTCGAGGGTCCGGTGCAGGGGCGCGACGGAGCTCATAGGGCGACCGTAATCAAAGCGAGCGGAACACCCCCGTGACGCGGCCCAGGATCTGGACGTGCTGCGCGTAGATGGGCCCGAGCACGTCGTTCTCCGGCTGGAGCCGCACCCGCCCGTTCTCGCGGAAGAAACGCTTGACGGTGGCCTCGTCGGCCGACTCGTCGTCGCCGGCGAGAGCCACGACGATCTCGCCGTTGCGCGCGTCCTGTGCCTTCTGCACGACCACGAGGTCGCCGTCGAGGATGCCCGCGTTGATCATCGAGTCGCCCTTCACCCGCAGGAGGAAGTCCCCGCGCAGCGTCTCGGGCACGGCGAGGTGATCCTCGACGTTCTGCTCGGCGAGCAGCGGCCCGCCGGCCGCTATCTGTCCGACGAGCGGCAGCTTCTCGAGCGTTCCCGCAGGCGCATCGTGGCGCTCGCGGCCGACGAGCTCGAGGGCCCGGGGCTTCGTCGGATCGCGCTTGAGCAAGCCGGCCCGCTCGAGGTTGGCGAGGTGAGCGTGCACCGTCGAAGGCGAGGCCAGCCCAACTGCCTTGCCGATCTCCCGCACAGTGGGCGGGTAGCCGTGTGTGTCGACGTACTCGACGAGGAAGTCCCAGATCTCCTGCTGTCGTCCCGTCAGCATCTCCGCCTCCAAGGTCGGGTTCGCGATCGAACGTGTGTTCGCTGCCCAGGCTAGAGATCCTCCCGGACGTTGTCAAACCCGCTCGCCGCGGATGCGGGCTTTGCCCGCGTCCGCCGCTACGGCGACGGATCGAAGCCCGATACCACCGAAGTCACCATGGCCCCGCGGAGCGGGGCCGGACTTCGGTGGTGAGTGCGCTGGAGAGGACTTGAACCTCCACGGCCTTTGAAGGCCACTAGGCCCTCAACCTAGCGCGTCTACCAATTCCGCCACCAGCGCTTGAAGGCCGGCGCATTGTAGCCGTGGTCTCGCGATTAGAGTGCCGCGCGTGCGCGATCTCTGTGCAGCCGCGGTCGATGCGGCGACCGGGGCTGGGGCCGAGTACGCGGATGCACGCGTGGTGACGAAGAGGAACCAGTTCGTCGCGACGAAGAGCGGGCGCGTCGAGCGCCTCTCCGATTCCGAGAGTGAGGGCATCGGCGTGCGGGTGCTGCTGGGCGGCGCCTGGGGGTTCGCGTGCGACCGCCGGCTCTCCGCAGACGGTGCGCGCGACGCAGCCCTCCGCGCCTGCACTTTCGCGCGCGCCGCCCCGGGCAAGCACTCGCGACAACTCGCTCCCGTGACTCCGGCGAGCGGCACGCACCGCACGCCGGTCGAGCGAGATCCGTTCGAAGTTCCGCTCGCGGAAAAGGTGGCGCAGTGCCTCGAAGCGGACGAGGCGATGGCCGGCCCGGACATCCTCGTCCGCCAGGCGATGGTGCGCGCGCAACGCGAGCACAAGCTCCTGCTCACCTCGGAAGGGACGGAGGTCGAACAGGAGCTGATCGAGTGCGGCGCCGGTATCGAATGCTCCGCCGCTCGTGACGGCGTCTTCCAGATGCGGAGCTACCCGAGTGCGCACGTCGGTTCGAGCTGCCAGAACGGTTGGGAGTACGTCGAGGGGCTCGACCTGACCGGCCAGGCGCCGCGTGTCGCCGAGCAGGCGGCCGCGCTCGTGCGTGCCGACGAATGCCCGAGCGGCGTGACGACCGTCGTGCTCGACGCCGACCAGGTTGCGTTGCAGATCCACGAGTCGGTCGGTCATCCCACCGAGCTCGACCGCGTGTACGGCACGGAGGCCTCGTACGCCGGCACGAGCTTCCTCAAGCCGGGCGACCTCGGGTCACTGCGTTACGGCTCGGAGCTGATGAACATCACCGCGGACCCGACGACACCGGGCGGGCTCGGCAGCTTCGCGTTCGACGACGAAGGCGTCCACGCCGAACGCATGCCAGTCGTGGAAGCCGGGCTGCTCACGGGCTTCCTCACCTCACGCGAGACCGCGGCGCGCATCGGCGTCGGCAACGGCGGCTCGATGCGCGCGGACGGGTGGAACCGGATGCCGCTCGTGCGCATGACGAACCTCCACCTGGAGCCGGGCGAGGGAACGCTCGAGGACCTGCTCGCGGACGTCGACGAGGGCCTGTACATGGAGACGAATCGGAGCTGGTCGATCGACGACAAGCGGCTCAACTTCCAGTTCGGCACGCAGATCGCCTGGGAGATCAAGGGTGGCAAGCTCGGGCGCATGTTGCGCGACGCGACGTACACCGGAATTACGCCGCAATTCTGGGGCTCGCTCGACGCGGTTGCCGGACGCGACTCGTGGCGGCTGTACGGATTGACGAACTGCGGCAAAGGTCAGCCGGGACAGAGCGCGCACGTCTCGCATGGCGCCGCTCCCGCGCGCTTTCGGAACGTGCAGGCCGGGGTCCGGTCGTGAACGCCCTCGACGTGGCGAAAGCCGCGCTCGATACGGCCGAGGGTGAGGCGGAGGCCGTCGCGCACGTCGAGCACTCCGGGCTCGCGCGCTTCGCCGGGTCGGAGGTGCACCAGCCGACGCTGATCGAGAACGCGATGGTCACCCTGCGCGTCGTCCATGACAACCGCGCCGGCGTCGCGACGACGAACAAGATCGACGCGGCTGGACTCGCAGAACTGGCGCGCCGGGCAGCGGACGCCGCGGAGAGCGTGCCCCCGGACGACGCCTTCCCAGGGCTCGCCCCGCCCGCGAACCTGCCCGCCGTCGAGGGCTACGACGAAGAGACCGCAGCGCTCGGGCCTGACGACCAGGCTCGTCTGGCGGCGGCAGCGATCGACGCGGGCGGCGACGTCCCGGTCTACGGCTTCTTCACCAGCGCCGTCTCCGAGCTCGCCGTCGTGTCCTCGACGGGACTGTCCGTCCACCAGCGGATGACGGATGCGACCGCGCTCGTTGTCGCAGCAGACGAAAGCGGCTCGGGATACGCCGAGCAGACTGCCTGGCGCGCGGGCGACATCGATCCAACCGTCGTCGCGCGGGAGGCCGCAGAGAGAGCGGAGCGAACCAGAGGCGCTGCGGAGATCGATCCGGGGGTGTACCGCGCGGTGCTCGAGCCGTACGCGTTCGCCGATCTGCTCGACTATTTCTCGCACGACTCGTTCGGCGCGCTCGGGCTGCTCGACAAGCGCAGCTACTTCACGGACCGGCTCGGTCAGAAAGTCTTCGACGAGAAGATCTCCATTGCGGACGACGCACTCGATCCGCGTGGGCTGCCGAAAGCGTTCGACTTCGAGGGCACGCCCAAACGACGCGTGCAGCTCGTGGAGAAAGGCGTCGCCCGCGGCGTCGTCTGGGACCGGGCGACTGCGGCACAGGCCCGCAACGATGCCGAGTCGACCGGCCACGCACCGCCTGCCGAATTACGCGACTGGGGCCCGCTCCCTTCGGCGCTCTCCGTGCTGCCCGGCGATGCCGAATCGGTGGAGGAGCTCGCAGAGCTCGTCGGGGACGGCCTCTACATCACACGCCTGCACTATCTCGGGGTCGTGCATCCGCGCGAAGGGATCATCACCGGGATGACACGCGACGGCACGTTCCGCATCCGCGACGGCAAGATCGCCGAGCCGCTCGTCAACCTGCGCTTCACGGTTGCGGTTCCGGACTTCCTGCGCGACGTCTACGGGCTCACGAGCAGGGCCGCGCTCGTGAACTCGCAGAACTTCTACGGCGAGCGTTACCCGTACGGGGTCATGGCGCCCGCCATCGCGTCGGAGCGCTTCACCGTCACGGGCGTCGGCTCGAAGCCCGGGATCTGACAGCCGCGTAGTCGACGTTCCCGAGCACGTCCTCGCGCCAGCCTTTCAGGCGCTGCGAGACGAGCCGGGCGTCGACGACCCAGGCGACCGGAATCGCGCGGGCCGATATCCATAGCGCTGCATCGACAAGCTCGAGGTCAGGACGTTGCTCGGTCGCGCCTAGTGCGCGCAGGAGCGCGTCGTGGGGCTTCAACTCGTTGCGCAAGATGAGCTCCGCAAGAATCGCTTCCTCCTGCGGATAGACGGCAAGCACGCGCTGGAAGTTCGCCTGTGCCGGCAGCAGCGGCCCGGTGGAGAGCTGAGGACCGAGGCCGACGTCGCGCCACTGTGCGTACAGGAGTCGCGCCCCGGCGCGCAGCGCGGGTACAGGTGGAACAAAGACCCTGATCAAGCGGCGCGGCAGCGACGGAATCGCATCGAGCGCGCGGCGAAACCGTGCTGGGTCCGCCTTCTCGCCGCCGAGGAAGCCGTACGCGCTCGAGCCGGTGAGCTCAGAGATCAACGACTCGTAGTCGCCGCGGTTCGCAGTGTCTCGGTAGGCGCGCTGAAGCCGGTAACCGATCGGGCCGAACGTAACAAGGTCGATACCGAGCAGCGTGCGCGCCCTGACCGCGCTCCCGAGCTGCCCGTCTGCCTTCGTCGCAACGATGTCGCCGAGCGGAACCGGCGCCTCGTCCAGCTTCCCTTGTCTGAACTCCCGCACGGCTGCGCGCGCACCGATGCGGTGGAACTCCAAGGTCAGTCCCTCGCGCCGCGCGATTACGAGACGCTTCGTTCCGCTGACGAGCTCGAACGGGCCAGCGATGAAACGGGGGGCGGCTCCGACAGCCGTCAGCGCGTACGGAAAACGGCGCCACGGAAAACGCAGCCGGATGGACAGCGTCGTCGCGTCGGCCGAGATCCGCGCGGCCTGCGCGAAGAGCCAGCTCGCCGGCGCGTCACGCAGCTGCACCACGCGGCGGAGCGCGGCGGCAATCGAGGGCGCCGAGTGGTTGCAGGTGAACGCCCAGCGCCGGAAGTCGGGAGACGCCTTCCAGGCCGTGCAGAGCCCCGGAACGACTGCACCGGTGGCGGGATCCGTTCGAAGCGGAGTCGGGTAGAGAGCGCGCGCAAGCGTCGTCTCGTCGCGGCCACGCGCGAGCGCGGGGTCGAGCGGCCAGTGAAAGTCGGTGAGGCCGACCCGCACGACATTCGGGGGTCCGGCAGCCGGCAACGGCTGCGCAGGCGCCGCGTGATCAGAGCCACAGCCCGCCGCGACGAGCGCGACGGCCGCACAGAGCGCGACTACTTCAGCGCGTGGAAGAGCGCGATGCAGTTCGCGACGAAGAGGATGCCGACGACGACGGTCAGCCTCGTGAGGTTGCGCTCGACGATGTGCGTACCGCCCTGCGACGCGGGCGTGAAGCCCATTCCGCCGAGGCCGGCGTCCCGGCCGGAGTGCATGAGGATCAGGCCGACGAGGGCCATCGAGAGGAGTACCTGGATGACTGCGAGCGCCTGAACCATCGCGATCGCAGGGTAGCAGCGGTCCTAGCGCGGTACGACTTCGCGGATCCCCTCTGCACGTTGACCGCAGCCCCATGACGGTCCACCCGAAATGTGACCTGTTACGGTCGATTTGTGAAGGGGGACGAGGACCGAGAGCGGATCCAGAAGCTGCTCGTCACCGGGGACAACCGCCTCAAGCAGGGCGTCGACCCGGCGAAGGCCCGCCAGAGCTACGAGCAGGCGCTGGAGGCTGCGCGCGAAGCAGGTCTCGAGGAGGCGATCCGCCCTCTCGTCGAGATCAGACTCGCGGACCTCGCGCGGCTCGCTGGAGAATCGTCTCCACCTTCTCCGCCTGACGCCTGACATCGTGCTCTTCGGCCGCCGCTCGTGCGGCGCGATTCGGACAGGGCAGGCCGGCTGCGCTGCGCAGGGCTTCGACCAGGGCGTCCTCGTCCGCCGGATCGACGAGCACGCCGGCCTCCGGCGGGACGAACTCGGGCGGCCCGCCGATCCTCGTTGCGACGACCGATCGCCCGCAGGCCATCGCCTCGAGGACGGCCTGCCCGAAGGGCTCGATCAGGCTCGGCTGGCAGACGACGTGCGCCGCCGCGATCTGCGCAGGGATCCGGTCGTACGGAAGGGCACCCGTGAGCTCGATCCCCGGCCGGCCCTCGAGCTGTCCGCGGAGCGGACCGTCGCCGACGAACGTCAGCGTCCCTTCGCCGAGCCGCTCGAAGGCGCTCGCGAGGCGGAGCACGTTCTTCCGCTGGATCAGTGACCCGATACAGAGGTAGCGCGGCGGGCCCTCGGGCGCGGGCTGGACGGTGAAGCGCTCGAGGTCGACGCCCGAGTCGACCACCTCGGTCTTGCCGCGCGCCTCCGGCACCTTCGCCTCCAGCTCGCGCCGCAGGTAGTCGGAGACGGCGATGATCGCGGCCGCGCGGCGCGCAACGAAGCGCGTCGCCGCGCGAATCCCGGGCAGCCAGCCGACATTGCGGACGTCGCGGCCGTGCGCGGTCACCACGAGCGGCGCCCGGCCGGCCAGTGCGCCGATCAGTCCGGTGGGGACGAGGAAGTGCGCGTAGACGACGTCGGGCCTGAAGCGTCGCGAGGCGGCGAGCGTCGCACGCGCGAGCCGGAGGTACTTCACCTTGCCGCCGCCGCGCCGATCCAGAACCGCGCGCTCGACCTCGTGACCGCGCGCGAGGAGCTGTTCCTCGAGCCCGCGCACGAACACGCCGAGGTCTGGGTCGGTCGGCCCCGGGTACATCTGGGAGACGAGCAGGATCCTCATCCGTCCCTATACTCCCTGGCCGTGTGACGCGTCGTTGAACCGGCCCGCAGTCTTGTAGTTCCTCTAGGGAGGTTCCGACCCATTGTCTGAGTCAGTCGTCCACGTCAGCGAGCTTACGAAGATCTTCAAGGTGCCCGAGCGCGAGGCCGGGCTGCGCGCGGCCGCCAAGAGCCTCATCCGCCGCAAGACCCGTGAGGTGCACGCGGTCGAGGCGATCTCGTTCGACATCGAGCCCGGAGAGGTTGTCGGCTTCCTGGGCCCGAACGGGGCGGGGAAGACGACGACGCTGAAGATGCTCGCGGGGCTGCTCTATCCCACGAGCGGCGAAGCCCGAGTGCTCGGACACGTCCCGTCGCGGCGCGAGCGGGACTACCTCCGCCGCATGACGATGGTGATGGGGAACCGCAACCAACTGCAGTGGGACATCCCTGCGCTCGACTCCTTCGAGCTGAACCGCGCGATCTACCGCCTGCGCCGCGAGGACTATCTGGCGATGCGCGACGAACTGGTCGAGCTGCTCGAGGTGGAGGATCTCGTGCGCAAGCCCGTGCGCAACCTCTCGCTCGGCGAGCGGATGAAGGTGGAGATCGTCGGGTCGCTTCTGCATCGGCCGCAGGTGCTCTTCCTCGACGAACCGACGATCGGCCTCGACGTCACGATGCAGAAGCGCATCCGCACGTTCGTCGCGGAATACAACAAGCGTCACGGCGCCACGGTCCTGCTCACGAGCCACTACATGGCCGACGTCGAAGCGCTCTGCAAGCGCGTGATCGTCATCCACCACGGCCGGATCCTCTTCGACGGAGCCCTCTCCAGTCTCGCGAACGAGTTCGCCGCCTACAAGACGATCGGCGTCGTGCTAGAGGACGGGAACGCACGGCTCGACGACTACGGCGAGGTCGTCCATCGCGACGGCGACCGCGCCACGCTGCGCGTGCCGAAGGCGGACACCTCGCGCGTCGCCGCGCGCCTGCTGTCCGAGCACGAGGTGCTCGACCTCACGATCGAGGAGCCTCCGATCGAAGACGTGATCGAGATGGTCTTCGCGCAACAGAGATGAACGCTCCGCCGCACCTCTGCCGGAGGAAGGACGCCTCCGGTCGCTCGTCGACTTCTACGGGACGATGATGCGGACCTCGGTCGTCGCGCAGCTGCAATACCGGGTCGCGAACTACTTCTACATGCTCGGGATGGTCGCCGAGCCGGTGATCTACCTCGTCGTCTGGTCGACGATCGCGCGCCAGCACGGCGGTGCGGTGAACGGAATCACCGCCGGCCAGTTCGCGGCGTACTACATCGTCTGGACGCTCGTCCGGAACATGAACATCGTCTTCGGCGCGCCGTTTTGGGAGTGGCGCATCCGGGAGGGTCGCCTCGCAGGCGACCTGCTCCGGCCGTTGAACATCC
>JBGPYI010000021.1:0-14924 GCA_041493175.1 Gaiellaceae bacterium
CAGCGTGAGTGGTGGTATCACCGTTTGGGCTGCCAGATCTGGTTCCTCGCCGCGCGCGATACACGCACGAACGAAGTGCTGAAGACGGAGCTACCCGCTTCGAGCACGGCGGAGGCGATGCAGGCCCCGCAGGAGGCCGCCGTCCCCGACACCCCGGCCACCTGATGAGGCTGCCCGCGCAGCCCGGGGAGCGGATCGACCGCGCGCGACCCGTCCGGTTCTTCTTCGAAGGCCGCTCTGTCGAGGGGTTCGAGGGCGACACGATCGGCTCCGCGCTGTTCGCGTCCGGGCGACGTGTGTTCTCCCGCAGCTTCAAGTACCACCGCCGCCGTGGACTGCTCTGCTGCTCCGGCGGGTGCCCGAATTGCATGATGCGGGTGGACGGCGTGCCGAACGTGCGCGTCTGTACGGAGCCGGTGCGCGAGGGCGCGCAGGTGCGCGCGCAGAACGTGCTCGGCTCGCTCGAGCGCGACCTGCTCGCCGCCGTGGACCACTTCGGCGGCCCGTTCACTCCGGTCGGGTTCTACTACCGCACGATGATCCGGCCGCGGCGCCTGTGGCCGCTGTACGAGAAGTTCCTGCGCAATGTCGCCGGCCTGGGGCGGCTGGACGAGCACGCGGGCCGCTCGCGCCGGTTCGACACCGAGCATCGCCGTGCGGAGGTGCTCGTGATCGGCGGCGGCCGCTCGGGGCGTCGGGCGGCCGGCTCCGCCGCGGCCGCGGGCCGGCAGGTGGTGCTCGTCGACGAGCGCGGCGCCCCCGGTGCGAACGGCGAGTTCGAGGTGCTCGCTCCAGCGCGAGCGCTCGGGATCTACGAGGGCGGCCTCGTCCCCGTCGACGCCGGCAGTGTCCTGTACCGCTTCCGCGCAGAGCGGATCGTCGTGGCAACGGGAGCGCTCGAGCAACCGCTGCTGTTCCCCGGCAACGACCTCGTCGGCGTGCACCTGCCGGAGGCCGTGCGGAGACTCGTCGACGAGTGGTCGCTGAAGCCGGGCGAACGGGCGGTGATCGTGTCCGCCGACGAGCGCGGGCTCGCGGTCGCCGATCAGCTACAGCGAGCCGGCACGAGCGTCGTCGCGCGCATCGACCTCCGGTCGGCTCCGCCGCGCCAGCTCGCGGCGCGCGGGCGCCGTGGCCGGTTGACCAGCGTAGTCGTCGACGGCCGCGAGCTCGAGTGCGACATGCTCGTGATGTCGGGCGGCCGCCAGCCGGCGTACTCCCTCCTCGCTCAGGCCGGGGCCCGGATCGAGTACGACGCGGACCGCGGGATCTTCGTGCCCTCTGACCTGCCGCCGAACGTGGAAGCGGTCGGGTCCGCCGCCGGGGAGCTAGAGCCCGCGGCGGTGCCTGCCGCCAGCTTCGACGCCGCCGAGGGAGCGGGCCGCTGCTTCGTCTGTGTCTGCGAGGACGTCACCGAGAAGGACATGAAGCGCGCGATCGCCGAAGGCTTCGACTCGATCGAGCTCGCCAAGCGCTACACGACCGTGACGATGGGCCCGTGCCAGGGACGGCTCTGCCACTTGCCTGCGATTCGGCTGTTCGCTCGCGAGCACGAAGCGGACGAGGCCTCGATTGGCACGACGACGGCGCGCCCGCCCTGGGCCCCGGTGTCGCTGGGCCTGCTTGCGGGGCGCGGGCACGAGCCCGCCAAGCGGACGTCCATCCACCACCGGCACGAGGAGGCCGGCGCGACGATGATGTGGACCGGCCACTGGCGCCGCGCGCATTCGTACGAACACGCCGGAAACGAGGCGCTGCACGTCCACCGGGCCGTCGGCGTCATCGACGTGTCAACCCTCGGCAAGCTCCTCGTGCAGGGCCCGGACGCCGCACGTTTCCTCGAGCTGCTCTATCCGAACCGCTTCGGCGACATGAAGGTCGGGCGCATCCGCTACGCCGTGCTCGGGACGGACGCGGGCCGCATCATGGACGACGGCACCATCGCGCGTCTCGGCGAGGAGCAGTACTACGTCACCACCACCTCCACCGGCGCCGACACGGTGATCGAGTGGTTCGAGTGGTGGAACGCCGTCTGGGGGCTGGACGTCGAGACCGTCAACCTCACCGGTGCCCTCGCCGCCGTGAACGTCGCGGGGCCGCGGTCGAGGGAGCTGCTCGGCCGGCTCGCCCACGTCGACACATCGAACGAGGGCATCTCGTACCTCGACGCGAAGGAGGCACTCGTCGCGGGCGTGCCGTGTCTGATCCTGCGCATCGGCTTCGTCGGCGAGCTCGGCTACGAGCTGCACTTCCCGAGCCCCTACGGCGAATACGTCTGGGACACCCTGCTCGAGCACGGCGCGGACCTCGGGATCCGGCCGTTCGGGCTCGAGCCCCAACGGATCCTCCGGCTCGAGAAGATGCACATCCTCATCGGCCAGGACACCGATTCCGAGTCGAACGTGCTCGAGGCCGGAATGCCCTGGATCGCGAAGCTCGACAAGGACGACTTCGTCGGCAAGTGGGCACTCGAGCACGTGCAGGAGCGCGGCTTCCGCGAGCAGCTGGTCGGCTTCGAGATGACGGACGGCGTCGTGCCGGCCGAGGGGGGGCAGATCGTGCTCGGCGGCCGGCCCGTCGGGCGCGTCACCAGCGCCCGCCTGAGCCCGTACCTGGGACGCGCCATCGGGATGGCCTGGGTGCCTCCGGAGCTTGCGCGTGAAGGAGCCGAGATCGAGATCAAGGTCAACAGCGGGCTCGCGAGCGCGCGCGTCCGGCTCAAGCCGTTCTTCGACCCTGACGGCGAGCGGCTCCGGTCGTGACCGAGCTCGGCTTCCTCTCCGCGGACCGGGCGCGCAGCGAGGACCTCTTCGAGCCTCGCTTCGCGTCGCCGCTCGCGCGCGTGCTGGCCGGGACGACGGCGGTCCGCGACCTCTCGCGTCTCGGCAAGATCGAGGTTCGCGGTGACGTCGATGCGATCGACGTCGGCGCCGAGGTCGTGCGGATCACGCCGCGGCGCGCGCTTGTCCTCTGTCCGTACGAGCAGTGTGCCGAGCTGCGGGCCCGGCTTCCGGGCACGGTGATCGACATGACCGGCGCTCTCGCCGGTCTCGAGCTCGAGGGTGAGCGCGCCATGCGGCGCCTGACCGACCTCGATCTCGAGGCACTACCGGCGGCCGGGAAGGTGGCAGAGGTGCCGGCGCTCGTGCTCCGCGACGGCTCGCGCTTCCGGATCTTCTTCCCGCAGGAATTTGCGCACTACGTCGGCGAGGTCGTGCTCGACGTGCTCGAGGGCATCGAGTGAGGGACATCTTCCGCGTGCAGCGCATGTGGCGGCCCCGGGCGGAGCTGAAGAGCAGCTATGACGTCGTGATCGTCGGCGGCGGCTCGCACGGGCTCGCGACCGCTTACTACCTGGCGAGAAACCACGGCATCACCGACGTCGCGGTCCTCGAGCAGAGCTACATCGGCTCCGGCGCCGCCGGGCGCAACACGACGATCATCCGCGCCAACTACCGAACGCCCGAGGGCGCCGAGTTCTACCGCCGCAGCGTCGAGCTCTAAGAAGGGCTCGGCGCAGAGCTGGACTTCAACCTCCTCTTCTCGCAGCAGGGGCACTTGACCCTCGCGCACTCCGACCGGGCCATGATCACGATGGCCGAGCGGGCGGAGGTGAACCAGCTGCTCGGCATCGACAGCCGGCTCGTCGACGCGGACGAAGTCGGGCGCCTCTGTCCGCAGCTCAACCTCTCGCGCGACGTGACCTGGCCGATCATGGGCGCGCTCTACCACCCGCCCGGCGGGATCATCCGCCATGACGCGGTCGTCTGGGGACTCGCTCGTGCGGCCGACCGCCGCGGTGTCGAGATCCACCCGTACACCAAGGTGACGGGAATCGAGCGGTCGAACGGCCGCGTCACCGGCGTGCAGACGAACCGGGGCGACGTCGAGGCCGGGACAGTGATCAGCGCCACCGCTGGCTGGTCGACGCTGGTCGCCGATCTCGCCGGCGTCTCGCTTCCGATCACGACGCACATCCTGCAGGCGTTTGTGACCGAGCCGCTGAAGCCGTTCCTCGACGTGATCATCGTCTCGTCGCAGATGCACGTGTACATCTCCCAGACCGACCGCGGCGAGTTCCTGATCGGCGCCGAGATCGAGCCGTACACGACGTACCTCGGCACGAGCACGTTCCCGTTCCTGGAGTACTCGGCGCGGCACACGCTCGAGCTGTTCCCGCAGCTCGAGAGCGCGAAGATCCTGCGCCAGTGGACGGGCCTGTGCGACCTCAGCCCCGACTACAGCCCGATCCTCGGCGTGACCGAAGTGGACGGGTTCCTGATCTCGTGCGGCTGGGGGACGTACGGGTTCAAGGCGGCCCCGATCGTCGGCACGACGCTGGCGGAGCTCGTCGCCACCGGCCGGACGCCTGACTTGATCGCGCCGTTTGCCCTGGAACGGTTCCACACCGACACGCTCGTGTCCGAGCTGGCCGCCGCGGCGGTCTCCCACTGAAACGTCACATGCCGAGCGGCACGTAGACCCCGAGCTGCTTCTGGGCTGCCACGACCGCCCGCAAGGCGTTGCGGAGGTGCACGCGCATGAGGGGGGGCAGGTCCTTCGGGTCGATGGTGTTGTCCGGATCCCGGGCCGCCACGATGCAGGCGGCGTGGTGGTCGAGCCGGATACGCGAGACGATCTCGAACGCCTCGCGCAGCGCTGCCGCGTTCTCGGCCTCGAGCGCACCGAGCTCCTGCGCGGCGACGAGGCGGTCGAGGGTGCTCGAAATCGTGATGCCGTTCGCGAAGGCGTGGAAGCGCGCGAGATTCGCGATCGGGATCACGCCTCCCTTCTTGAGGTCGAAGGTCTTGTCGGGCAGGCTTCCCCGGAAGCCGAGCGCCGGCTTGAAATCCGTCGCGCTGCGGGCGAGGCGGCGCAGGAAATCCGGGTGGTTCTTGGCGTCCCGCAGGATGGCCACGAGATCCGGCGTCACTTCGAGCCCGCCGGCGATCGCACGAAAGTCGAATGAGACGTTCGCCCGGATCAGGTGGGAGCGGTCCGGCGACTCCAGGCAGTCGCGGAAGACCTGGGCCCAGTTCGATGCGGACATCCGCCACAGCGCGCTGCTGGAGACAACGTCGTTCGGGTCCGGCGGAAAGCCGCAGCGCTCGAGCCCGCGGTTGACGTCCGTGGCGATGCGCTCGAAGTAGCGGTCGACCTCGACGTCCCTGGTCGAGTCGGCGTACGCGAGGGCGTTCTCGTGGTCGGAGCCCAGCGTGAACTCACGCCGGGCCGCACTACCAAGGACGAGCCACGCCCATGGCACCGGGGCCGGCCCGTGTGCCTCGAGGGCGAGGTCGAGCAGCCGGACCGTGAACGTCTCGAACTGGAGCGTGAGCACGCGGCCGATGTCCATCGACGCGAGCCCCGCGTCCAGCAGCGCAAGGAAGAGGCGGCGCAGGTTCTGGGCGGCGGCGACGAGCTCTTCCTCGTCGGTCGCCCGCAGGATCGCGTGGCGAAGCGCGAAGGGGCTGCGCGTCTCGACGCCCATCAGGTCGGCGGCGGAGAGGACGCCGACAATGCCCCGCGGCGGGTCGACCACGACGAGGTGGTCGGCGCCGGCGTCCAGCATGTCGATGACCGCATCGACGGCGAGCCGATCCGGTCCGACCGTCACCGCCCGCGTCACGACCCTGGAGACGGGGTTTTCCGGCGAGAGCTCCGCCGCGAGGACGTGGGCGCGCAAGGCGGCGTCGGTGAGGATGAAGAGGTTCTCGCCGTCGCGGACGAGGATCGCGGAGGCGTTGCTCTCGGTCATGATCCGCGCCGCCGTGTGGATCGCGATGTCGCCGCGGCAGAACACCGGCGGGTGCGTGATCAGCTCTTCGACCCGCAGCGTGGTGAGCTGGGGGAGCGCGTGGACGGTGTGGCCCGTCCGGGTCAGACGCTCGCGCAGGGTCATGGCGACGTAGCGCGCGCCGGCGGGGCTGGTCAGCACCATCAGCGCCTGCTCGCGCGGAATCGCACAACAGGCGCAGCCGCCGTGGGCACGGACGGTGAACGCCGCCCCCAGGCCGGTCAGCAGCGAGGGATGGCCGAAGCACTCGCCGGGCTCGAGCACGTCCACGACCTCCTCCTGGTGGACGAGCTCGACGGCGCCGTCCCGGACGACGTAGAGGTGGTCGGCGGGCTCACCGTCCTCGATCAGGATGTTCTCGCCGTCCGCGTACGTCCGGATGTCGACCTTCTCGGCTACGGCGGCGAGGTCGTCTTCAGGCAACGCGTCGAAGGGCGGGAACCGCCCGAGGAACTCCGCTACCTCCTGTGTGTTCATCGGCTCCACTCTTCGGGGACTTTGCCTGTTTTCCCCTTGTACCGATTCGGTCGTTCTGTCACGTTGGGCACCTTGGCCTCACCAACCGCAAGGAGGGTGTATGGCAGTCAGCCCTGATGAGCTCGACTACGCGGGGGGCGGGCTCAAGCAAGAAACGAACTGGTGGGGGGCGTTCGTCATCGGACTGGCGGGGACGATTCTCGTCACGGGTATCGCTCCCGTGATGGTGACGACCCTCGGTGCCGCGTCGATTCCGATCATCATCTTCATCACGATCACGGGGTACCTCCTCTGCCTCTTGCTGGCAGAGCTCTCCGCGATGATGCCCGAAAGGACCGGCGGCTCGCCGTCGTATGCCTATCCGGCCTACAAGGATCGCTGGCCACGCGCGGCCAAGCACATCAACGGGATCACCGGGTGGGCCTACTGGCTCGGCTGGTTCCCGGTCGCGCCGCTGAACATGATCCTGGCGTCGTTCTACCTCGCCGACCGGTTCCACCTGAACACGAGCTCGGGCTTCACGCCGATCCACACGTTCATCGCCTGGTGGACGCTCGCGATCGCGGTCGTCGGGATCCTGCTCTTCTTCATCCCGGCGTATCTCGGGATCCGCTTCGGCACCGTCTTCGCGACCACGCTGGCGCTGCTGTCCATGATCCCGCTGACGTTCATCGCGGTCGCGTGGCTCTTCCATCCGTCGGTCGTGCACTGGGGCCAGCTCTCGGGCTTCCACCAGCTCGACGGCTCGAGCTTCTTCTCCGGTCTCGGCGGACACGGCTGGCTAACCGTGTACATCGCATACTCGTTCCTGCTCACCTGGAACGTGATCGCGATGGAAGCGGCCGCCTGCTACATCGGCGAGTGCAAGAACCCGGAACGGGATGCGAAGATCGCCATGAACCTCGAAGGGGGCTACGGGCTCTTGATCTACGCGATGATCCCGATCGCCTTCATCACCGTCCTCGGCGCGAAGGCGCTCTCGAGCGCCAATCTCGTCGATCCGAACACGATCTTCGTGACGTTCGCCGGGAAGGTGTTCTCGGCGGCCGGCAACTTCCTGAACTGGTTGATCGCCTTGATGCTGATCATTGCGCTCGCGCTCTCCGCGCTCAACGCGATCATGGGTTGCGCGAGGTCGCTGCACCAGATGTCGGTCGACGGCCAGTTCCCGCGTTTCTTCCAGCGGGTCAACAAGCACGGCGTGCCCGACCGGGCGATGTTCTTCAACGTGCTGGCCTCCCTGGTCGTGATCCTCGCCGGCGGTGCGGTCGAGATCTACTCGTTCTCCAACGTCGGCTACACGTTCTCGTTCCTGCCGGTGCTCGTCGGCTACTACCTGCTGAGGAAGCACAAGCCGAATGCGCGCCGGCCGGTGCGCCTGCCCGAGTTCATGAAGTACGTCGCGCTCGGGATGGCCGTCCTCTACTTCGTGATCTGGCTCTACGGCGGGATCTACTACTCGAGGATCGGCAACACGCTCGTCTACTACCTGGCGGGCTGGGGCGTGCTGATCGCGTACCTGCCGCTGTACTGGTATCGCGTCCACGTCGAGGACAAGAGGCACATGGAGACGCCGGCGGCGCCGGCGGTGGTTCCCGGCTCCTAGCATTCGTTTCCGCGGGGCGCCGCTTCCGGCGGCGCCCCGTTCTCATTCGTGGCGCCACTTCGTTCCTCCACCGACCCGCCGGATCCGGCCACCGTCCAGCCGGACCGCGTGCTGCTCGCCTCCGAAGGCCGAGAGATCCCCCAGCGCGCAGTGGAGTTCGCGGCGGGGCTCGCACGACAGGGCGGCGGAGTCGTGCACGTCTTCTCGATCGCCCGCGTGTGGGGCACGAGTCTCGGCCTGCCCAATCCGGGCCTGCTGCCGAGCAAGCGCGACTGGGAGGTGCAGCGCGACCTCGTGGCAGCGGCGGTGAAAGCGCTGAAGCGCCAGGGGGTCAAGGCCGAGGGGCACGTGCTCGCGACGCGGAAGGCGACGAAGCGCATCGTCAGCGAGGCGGAGCGGCTCGGCTGCGCCGTGATCGTGATGGGGGCGGATCCCCCCCGGAACCGTTTCGTCGGCGACTTCATGTGGTCCCAGGAGCCCTACCGGGTCCGGCGCCGCGCAGGCCGGCCGGTCTACATCGTCACCGAGGACGCGTAACTCACAGGCTCATCGTCTCCCGCGCGTGCGTCGTAGACGTGTGCGTCGTCGCCGCGAGGTCCTGCGCGCGCCGGACGCGGGGATCGTCGCGGCCGGCGAGGTTGATCGCCACGAGCTCGGCTGCCCCGCGCGCTCCGGCCCCTGCGAGTTCGGCCGCAATGACTGCGTCACCGCGCAGCCGATCGTTCCCCTCCTGCGCGACGAGCGCGGCCAGCAGCGCCACCTCCGCTGCGGCTTCGGCGACCGCGAGCGGTACGTCGGCGGCGCCGGAGAGCGCCGCCGCTAACTCCGACCCCCGCGAAGGTGAGGACAGCGGCAGCCGTAGCGCCTCGACCACCTTCGCGTAAGCGTCCGCGTCGGCCAGCGCGAGCGTCGCCATCGTCGAGCGCAGTGCTTCGGCTCGCTCGACCACCTCACCCGCCTGCGGCCATTCGTGCGCCAAACGCGCCGCCATCGCGACGAGGCCGGCCGCCATCGCGACCGCGACCGCGGCGACGGAGCCGCCGGCCGGTTCGGGCTCCGCCGAAGCGATCCGGTCGAGGAACTGCTCGACCGGCTCCTGGAGGCTAAAGGAGGCCAATCGCTCAGCCTCGCCGCGTCACATCATCGGGCCCCAAACCGCGCGGCCTCTTCCGAGCCGCCCGTGGCATCGCCGGCGCTGTAGGAGTGGGCGCCGGCGCCGGCGAGCTTGCCGCCGTCGACGATCAGGTACTCCTCCCGGATGGGACGGCCGTCGAACCAGCACTCGAGGATCTCGCGGACGCCGGCGGCGTAACGGGACTGGGCCGACAGGCTGGTGCCGGAGTTGTGGGGAGTCATCCCGTGGTGCGGCATCGTCCGCCAGGGATGATCCTGTGGCGCGGGCTGAGGGAACCAGACGTCGCCTGCGTAGCCCGCAAGTTGACCGCTTGCGCACGCCCGCGCGACCGCGTCCCGATCACAGATCTTGCCGCGCGCGGTGTTCACGAGATACGCGCCGCGCTTCATCTTGCCGATCAACTCGTCGTTGAAGAGGTGCTCGGTCTCCGGATGCAGGGGGGCGTTGATCGTCACCACGTCACACACTTTGACCAGCGACTCGACGTCCGGGTGGTAGGTGACACCCAGCTCCTCCTCGACCTCGGTCGGAAGGCGGTGCTTGTCGGTGTAGTGCAGCCCGACCTCGAACGGCTTCAGCCGTCGCAGCACGGCCGAGCCGATCCGCCCCGCGGCCACGGTGCCGACCTGCATTCCCTCCAGGTCGTACGACCGGGACACGCAGTCGGCGATGTTCCAACCCCCGTCGAGAACCCATTGGTGCGCTGGGAGGTAGTTGCGCACGAGGGTGAGGATCACCATCACCACGTGCTCGGAGACGCTGATGCTGTTGGAGTATGTGACCTCGGTAACCGTGATACCGCGGTCGATCGCCGCCTGGAGATCGACGTGGTCCGAGCCGATTCCTGCGGTCAGCGCCAGCTTGAGCTTCGGCGCCTTGGCGATTCTCTCCGCGGTCAGATAGGCGGGCCAGAAGGGCTGTGAGATCACGACCTCCGCGTCCGGAAGCTCACGCTCGAAGACCGAGTCTGGCCCGTCCTTGTCGGAGGTCACGACGAGCTTGTGCCCGCGCTCCTCGAGGAATTTCCGCAGCCCGAGCTCGCCCGACACGCTCCCGAGCAGCTCACCGGGCGTGAAGTCGATCTCCTCGGGAGTCGGCGTGGTCTGGCCGTCGTAGTAGCTCTCGATCTTCGGAATGTCGTCACGGGCGTATGCCGGCGGATACCCGTCGACGGGATCGTCGTAGAGAACGCAGAGGATGTTCGCCATCGCCTTCCTATCCTTCCCTCGATGTTTGCGCCTTGGGCCATTCTCGCTGCTCGAGCATCGCTTGTTCAGAGAAGCGTCACTCTCCGCCCCCCGGGCGCTCCCGCACCGATACCCTTGTTGCCGAGCTCGCCGCTGCGGCGGTCTCCTACTGACTACCCCACACTCACGTGCCCTCCAGTCTTGAGATCGCGCAGCAGGCGGCGCTACGGCCGATCGCCGAGATCGCCGCGGACGCGGGCCTCGAGCTGGACGAGATCGAGCTCTACGGGCACTACAAGGCGAAGGTCAACCTGTCCGCCCTCGCCAAGCGCGCGTCTGTCGCGGACGGCAAGCTCGTTTGCGTCACGGCAATCACGCCGACGAGAGCGGGCGAGGGGAAGACCACGACCTCCGTCTCGCTCACCCAGGGGCTCGGCGCCGTCGGCGCGAAGCCGGTTCTCTGCCTGCGCGAACCGTCGCTCGGACCGGTCTTTGGGATCAAGGGCGGCGCGGCCGGCGGCGGCCATGCGCAGGTCGTCCCCATGGAGGACCTCAACCTCCACTTCACGGGCGACATCCATGCCATCGGCGTCGCGAACAACCTGCTGGCGACGATCGTCGAGACGCACATCCTGCACGGGAACCGGGCCGGCATCGACCCGCTGAAGGTTGCCTGGCGGCGTTGCCTCGACATGAACGACCGGGCCCTTCGTGACGTCGTGGTCGGGCTCGGCGGTCCCGCCAACGGCTACGTCCGCCAGACCGGGTTCGACATCACCGCCGCCTCCGAGGTGATGGGGATCGTCGCCGTCTCGCGCGATCTGGCCGATCTGCGCTCACGGCTGGGCGCGATCACGGTCGCCCAAAGCTACGAGGGCGAGCCCGTGACGGCGGACCAGCTGCGGGCCGCGGGGGCGATGACCGTGCTGCTGAAGGAGGCGCTCAAGCCAAACCTCGTCCAGACGCTCGAGGGGCAGCCGGCGCTCATCCATTGCGGTCCGTTCGCGAACATCGCCCACGGCAACAACTCGCTCGTGGCCGACCGCGTCGCGCTCAAGCTCGGCGACTACGTCGTCACCGAGAGCGGCTTCGGCTCGGACATGGGCATGGAGAAGTTCCTCAACATCGTCTGCCGGGTCGGCGGGCTCAGTCCGAGCGCGATCGTGCTCGTCGCGACGGCGCGCGCGCTCAAGCATCACGGCGGCGACCCAGATGGAGGGCTCGATGCGATCGACCGCGGGGCCGCGAACCTCGCGCGCCACCTCGGCATCATCTCCGGCTTCGGGCTGAAGGCGGTCGTCGCCGTGAACCGCTTCCCCGGCGATACCGACGAGGAGGTCGAGCTCGTGCGCCGCCTCGCCGTCGAGCACGGCGCCCACGCAGCCGAGGCGAACGAGGGTTTCGAGCGTGGCGGCGCAGGCGCGACGGCGCTCGCCGAAGCTGTGATCGACGCTGCCGCGCAGACGAACTCGTTCGAGCACACCTACCCGCTCGACGCGCCCATTTCGGCCAAGGTCCAGGCGATCGCCACGCGGGTCTACGGCGCCGACGACGTCCACTTTCTCCCGGGCGTCGAAGAGAGGATCGCGCGCTTCGCGGAGCAAGGGCTCGGCCGGCTGCCGATCTGCATGGCGAAGACACACCTCTCGCTCTCGGACGATCCGACGCTCCTGAACGCACCGACCGGATTCACGCTGCAGGTCCGCGACGTGCGCGCCTACACGGGCGCCGGCTGGCTCGTGCCGCTCTGCGGCGAGATCATGACGATGCCGGGGCTCGGGAGAAAGGCCGCCGCCTTCGAGGTCGACATCGACGAGCAAGGGCGCACGGTCGGCCTGTTCTAAGAACCGCGGGCGACGGTGATCGCTTTCAATCCGATTCCGCTCTTCCCGAGTAGCTGGAGAAACGGACGATCTAGCCGGGGAGAAACGGAGGAGAAAATGCATGCAAGATCTCTGAGGGTCCTCACGTTTGCGGGTGCGCTGGTCACGATCACGCTGGCCATAGCCTCGCCGTTGGGGGCGGCGGAGCGGAATGCCTACTTGGTCACGAACCTCGTCTCCAACAGCGCCGCCGTGCCGGCGGCCACGCACGATGCGAGCCTCGTCAACGCCTGGGGTCTGACGTCCAGCTCCAGCTCGCCCTGGTGGGTGGCGGACAACGGGGCCAACGTCTCGACGCTCTACAACGGGAACACCGGAGCAAAGCTGGCGCTTACGGTCACGGTCCCCGGCGGCCCGACCGGAACGGTGTTCAATATCGCCGGCGTGGCGTTCCCCACGGCGTTCCCGGTGCCGGGCGGGGCTTCCTCGCGGTTCCTGTTCGCGAGCGAGGACGGCAAGATCCGGGGCTGGCCAGGCTCGGGGACGGTCGCACAGGAGACCGCCGCCCACAGTTCGGTTTCCGGCGCGATCTACAAAGGACTCGCGATCGCCGTGACTCCCGACGGGCCACGGCTCTATGCGACCGACTTCCACAACGGCCGCGTGGACGTCTGGGACGGGTCGTGGAACCTCGTCACCTCGGCCACGTTCACCGATCCCGCGCTTCCCGCCGGCTACGCGCCGTTCGGGATCCAAAGGAGCGGTGACCGTATCTTCGTCACATACGCGAAGCAAGACGCCGACGCGGCGGACGAGCTGCACGGCCAGGGCCTCGGCTTCGTCGATGCGTATGACACGGCCGGCAACCTGCTCGCGCGGGTCGCGCAGCACGGGCAGCTGAACGCTCCGTGGGGCCTCGCTGTGGCGCCCGCGAGCTTCGGCCGTTTCGGTGGCGATCTGCTCGTGGGCAACTTCGGCGACGGCGAGATCAACGCCTACGCCGCGTTGCCGAACGGCCACTTCGAGCACCGCGGCGAGCTTCGCGGCACCGACGGCAAGCCGATCGCGATCGAGGGCCTGTGGGCGCTCGAGTTCGGGAACGACGCCGCCGCCGGCCCGAGCACGCGGCTCTTCTTCACTGCGGGCCCGAACGACGAGGCGGACGGTCTCTTCGGCTCGATCGACCCGAACTAGTCCGAAGTTCACGCGCCCGGCCTCGATCGGGGCCGGGCGCTTCCTCTAACGCATCGACATGGCCCTGGCCGGCATCGCGCCGGGGCGATGACTCCCGAGCGGCCGCTCGGCGAAACCGGGAGAATGCGACACGAGAGGAGGATCGATGGCGACGCACACGACAGCAGAGCTCGACCGAACCAGGATTACGATGCTCACGGCCCGCGAGCAGCAGCGGCTCGATGAGCGCACGCCCGGATCCGGCGCGCTGTACGAGCGCGCGCGGAAATCGCTCTCGGGCGGCGTGGCTTCGGCCTATCAGGAGCGAAAGCCCTGGCCGATCTACCTCTCGCACGGCGCGGGCTCGCGCGTCTGGGACGTCGACGGGAACGAGATGGTCGACTTCCATAACGGCTTCGGTTCGATGGTGCAGGGACACGCGCATCCCGCGATCGTGCGCGCTGTTTCGGAGCGAGTGGCCCTCGGCACCCACTTCGCTGCGCCGACCGAGGACGCGGTCGTCGTCGCGGAGGAGCTCTCGCGCAGGTTCGGCCTCCCACGCTGGCGCCTCGTCAACTCCGGCACGGAAGCGACGATGGACGCGATCCGGATCGCGCGTGCCCACACCGGTCGCGACACGATCGTGAAGATCTTCGGCTCGTACCACGGCCACCACGACTACGTGATGGTGTCGATCGGCGTGCCGTACGAGCACATAGGCGACCGCGAGGACTACGCCTCCCTCCCATATGGAGCCGGCATTCCCGAGGCCGTGGCCAACATGACCGTATCGGTGCCGTTCAACGACGCGGGCGCAATGGAGCGACGGCTCGAGCGGCTCTTCGAGGAAGGGCGCCCACCGGCCTGCGTGATCATGGAGCCGGCGATGATGAACCTGGGCGTCATCATGCCCGAGCCCGGCTATCTCGAGGCCGTGCGCGAGCTGACCCGGCGGCTGGGCGTCGTGTTGATCTTCGACGAGGTCAAGACAGGCCTCTGCATCGCGCCGGGCGGCGCAACCGAGCGGTTCGGCGTCACGCCCGATCTCGTGACGCTGGCCAAGACGCTCGGCGGCGGCCTCCCCTCGGGCGCGATCGGCGGCTCCGAAGAGGTCTTCGACGTAGTCGAGCGCGGCACCGTCTACCAGGTCGGCACGTTCAACGGGAACCCGCTGACCATGGCCGCGGCGCGCGCGAGCTTGCTCGAGGTGCTGACGCCGTCGGCCTACGAGCACCTCGAAGCGCTGGAGGAGCGCCTGCTGACCGGCTGTCAGGACGTCATCGATCGCTACGGGCTCCCGGGCTACTCCGTCGGAGTCGGCGCGAAGGGCTGCGTGACCTTCTCGCCCGAGCCGATCGTCGACTACGAGACGTTCAAGGCACATCAGGACGGCGAGGTCTCGGAGCTCGCGTGGCTCTACAACATGAACCGTCGCGTCTTCATGACACCGGGGCGCGAGGAGGAGTGGACGCTCTCCGTCTTGCACTCCCCGGAGGATTGCGACACCTTCATCGCGGCCTTCGAGGAAATGGCCGCCGACCTCACGGCCTGAGCTGCTCAGCCGCGACCCCGGTGGCTTGACCGCGTGGGTCACGTCGCGGTACCTCAGCCGTACGATTTCGAGCGTTCGCTCGACCGTTTCACGTTCTGGGGCGTCGACCGCGCGAACGCCTGGCACGACGGTGGTCTGCATCGCGTCGTCGATGGACGCGAGGTCCGGATCACG
>JBGPYI010000188.1:0-4514 GCA_041493175.1 Gaiellaceae bacterium
CCCAAGAGCTCGAGGGCTTGCGGGCTGATGTACGTGGGTCCTACGGTGGCGGGACTGCTGATGTACGTCACTCCCGGCAGGCGTTCGACCAGCTGGCGGTAGAGGCTTTCGGCCGACCGCAGTCTCCGCTGAGAGTCCAGCAGGAGCTCGTTGCGCTCGGACAGCTCGCTGTCGGCCTTCCGAACGCCGCGGATCTCGCGCGCTCGGACGCGATTGACGCGCAAGGCAAGCGCCACGATCAGCAGGACTGCGGCGAAGGCCGAGACGATCGCGCCGATCTTGACCTCTCTTTCGCCGGTTCGAAGCCTCCGGTCCGCCGCACGGCCGGACGCAAGCACGACGTGTTGGAGCCGAACTCTGGCCGGCAAGTAGCGCGTGCGGTAAACCTGGCTCGCCCGGCTCAGGTTCTGCTCGGCGAGTGCAGGCGCGAGCTGCCTGAAGGCGGCAATCAGTTCCCGAACCGCCAGCACGGTGCCGTCGGCTCTGTGAAGGACGGCGACCTCCCGCCCGTGCGTCGCCATATCGTCGAGGATCAGCTCACTCGAAAGAATGTCGCTCGGCTCGACCTTTCCTGCTGCGATACGACGCGACTCCAGCGCCTGCAGCTGCGCTGCATCCAGCCGGATGTGCTCGAGTGCGTCTCGCGCGCGCCGTTCGCGCGGCAGCCCTTCGTTGACGTGCCACGTCAGGAAGGACGCGACGAGACCGATCGCGACGGCCGCGAGGAGGATGTTGAGATTCGCAGCCTTCATCCTTCTGAGTGGACCGAGCCTCGGACGTCGGTCCGAGCCACGAGCAAGCGCGGCGCCGGTCATGTGAGCACGCGCCGGAGCTCGTCGAGCGAGAGCTCACCTGCCGCAACTTTTTGCAGACCGTCGGACCACATGGTCGTTCGCCCCGTTGTGTCGGCCGCCTGCACGACGTCGTCGAACGAGCCGCGTCGAAGGCTCGCCTCCATCAGGGGACCCGTGACCGGCAACAGCTCGAAGAGCCCGATGCGGCCGTCGTAGCCGCGGTCGCAGCGGCCACAGCCGCGAGGCCGCCAGAGTTGCGCCGGACCGTTTTCCCACCCGGCGCCGGCAAGCTCTTCTGCAGAAGGCTCGTACGCCTCGCGGCAATGTGTGCAAAGGCGGCGCGCGAGCCGCTGGGCCATGACGGCGCCGAGCGCCGACCCGAGTAAGAACGGCTGCACGCCGAGGTCGATCAGGCGCATGATGGCGCTTGGAGCGTCCTTTGCGTGCAAGGTCGTGAGCAGGAGGTGTCCAGTGAGCGCGGCTTCGATCGAGATCGTCGCAGTCTCGCGATCACGGATCTCGCCGACCATGACGATGTCGGGGTCGGCGCGCAGAATCGTGCGGAGCGCACGAGCGAACGTAAATTCGGCGCGGCGGTTGACCTGCAGCTGGTAGACGTCCGGCAGCCGGTACTCCACGGGATCCTCGATCGTGATGATGTTCACCTCCGGGCGGGTGAGATCCGCGAGCGTCGCGTACAGCGTCGTGGACTTGCCCGACCCGGTCGGCCCGGCGACGACCAGCGCGCCACCGAGCTGGCCGGTGAACCGCTCGAGGTCCATCTGCATTGCGTACGACATGCCGATCTCGGTCAGCGAGGGCGGGCGGCGAGACCTCTTGAGCAACCGAAGGACGGCACCCTCGCCGATGATCGTCGGCAGGGTTGCCACGCGTACGTCGACGTCCTGTCCTCCGCTCGCGACCGTGGCAAAGCGGCCGTCCTGCCCGGCCCGATGCTCGGCGATGTCGAGGCTCGCGATCACCTTGAGCCGAGATATGACAGCGCTGCCGAGCTCGGGCTCGAGGACGGAATGCTTCGAAACGATCCCGTCGATTCGGAAGCGGACCTCGAGGCCGTCCTGTGTCGGTAGGAGGTGGATGTCGCTCGCGCGTCTTTCGATCGCATCGGCGACGAAGTCGTCGAGCGCGCGGACAGAAGCTGTATCGCTCTCGTCACCTGTGCGCCGCGCCATGCGCTTGGCTCGAGGGCCCTCGGCACAGAGTCGCGCGATGTCCGCTGCCGGTGCGACCGCGAGGTCTACCGGCATCGTCGCCACGAGCCGCAGCTCGTCGATCAGGACCACGTCCGACGGATCGGCGACGGCGACCTGCAGGCGCCCGTCCTCGATGCGGTACGGGAGCAGGCTCCCTCGCCGGATCAGCGTCGCCGGTAGTGCGAAGAATGCGTTGTCTTCGAGCGCGTTCTCATCGAGTGTGATGAAAGGGAGCCCGAACTCCTCGGCGCGCGCACGCGCGGCTTCAGTAGTACGGCGGCTGCCACGGGGCCGGTGCGCCGCGCTCATGCCGCGCTGAGGACGGACTGGACGCAGGCGTAAAGATCCTGAGGGCTGAACGGCTTGGTGATGTACTCGTCCGCCCCCGCTTCGAGGCCGAGCTCGACGTCCTTGTCCGCGGCGCGCGCGGTCAAGAGGACAATCGGCATTTCCTTCGTCGCCTCTGAGTCTCGCAGCCGGCGGACTACCTCCAGGCCTGTGAGCTTGGGCATTGCGATGTCGATGACCGCTGCGTCGGGAGCGTGCGTCTCGATGAGCTCGAGCGCTTCCTCGCCGTCGCGCGCGAGGATGACCTCGAGCCCGGAACGGCGGAAGCGCAACGCGACCAGCGTGAGGATGTTCTCGTCGTCGTCCGCGACGAGCACGAGAGGGACCGTCCGTGCAGCGGATCCTGCCCTGGCGGCCCCCGAGGGGATGCCGAGAGATTGCATGTCCTAGATTTCGGTCGGTGGGGGACCACGGAACAGGTTTGTAGGCGTAACCGTTTCGGCGTATTCGCCTACCCCTTCCCGTGTCGCAATCCGCAGGACAGGGTCCGCGCTCTTGTGAAGTTGCTCGAGGCGGGGCTTCACGTGTATTTGAGCCGCGTCCGGGTGGGGGCAACGCGCGCGCCACCCCGCGACGAAGTCCGGAGGCTACGAGCTCCACAACCTCGTCGAGGCTTAGCGCGAGTCTTCAGACGGCGTGGGCCGTCACTCACCGGAACGCCCGCCGGGAGGTGTCGGCTATCGCTCATCGCGCGAACGCCAAGATCCGCAACGCCGAGAGATCCGCCCGCGCGCGATCTTCCAGCGCTCGCGGCCGGTCGGGTGCGGTAGCTTCCGGGTAATGGCCGACATGACCGGGCAGGTGGCGCTGGTGACGGGCGGCGTGCGTGGCATCGGGCTCGCCATCTGCAAGCGGCTGATCCAGAGAGGCGTTCTCGTGACAGCGGGCTACTCGCGCAACGAGCAGGCGGCGCGCGAGTTCCTGGAGGCGCACGAAAACCAGGGGGCCGGCGTCGCGCAGGGCAACATCGCCCACCCTCCGGACTGCGAGCGAGTCGTCAGAGAGCTGATCGACCAGCACGGCCGACTCGACATAGTCGTCAACAACGCCGGCATCACTGTCGATCGCACCGTGCGCAAGATGGCGCCCGAGGAGTGGGCGCACGTGATCGACGTCAACCTGAACGGCGCCTTCTACATATCCAGCTCGGCGCTCCAACACATGATAGACCAGGGCTACGGGCGCATCGTCAACATCAGCTCCGTGATCGGTGAGACCGGCAACATCGGGCAGGCGAACTACGCGGCCGCGAAGTCGGGCCTCTTCGGGCTGACGATG
The DNA here is from genome assembly GCA_041493175.1 of Gaiellaceae bacterium. Lineage (GTDB taxonomy): Bacteria > Actinomycetota > Thermoleophilia > Gaiellales > Gaiellaceae > 3-1-20CM-4-69-9. The sequence continues at coordinate 3,635 of JBGPYI010000188.1, forward strand.
AGCCTCGCGCTCGAGAGCGCGATCAAGGGGATCACGGTCAACTGCGTGGCTCCCGGGTTTATCGCCACTGAGATGGTCGCCGCCCTGCCGGAGCATGTGCTCGACAAGGTGATCGCGCAGATCCCGGCGGGACGGCTGGGCGAGCCCGACGAGGTCGCCCGCGTGGTCGAGTTTCTCGCCGACCCCGACTCCCGCTACATCACCGGCGCGGTATTCTCAATCAACGGCGGCCTGAACATGTGAGCACGCCGCTCCTCCCGCGGGCGAAGAACAGTCCGCACGCGCGCCCCGATTCGATTCCCATGTCTACAGACCCCGCCCCCCTTCCGCAGCCTGAGCCCGCGCTCGCGACCGCGACCCGGACGACGATCGCCGGCCTCTCGGGGCTCGTGGGCACGCACCTCGGCTATACGAGCTGGCACGGGATCGCGCAGGAGCGGGTCGACCACTTCGCAGAGGCGACCCTGGACGACCAGTGGATTCACGTCGACGTCGAGCGCGCCAAGGCGGGCCCGTTCGGCGGGACGATCGTCCACGGCTTCCTGACGCTCTCGCTCGGCCCGGTCCTGCTGGACGACTTGCTGCACGTCGAGGACGCCTCGCGCACGATCAACTACGGGCTCGAGAGAGTCCGCTTCCCCGCGCCCGTGCCCGTCGGCTCGCGCGTTCGCCTCGGAGCCGAGTTGAGCTCGCTCGAGCAGGTATCCGGCGGCGTCCAGGCCGCGCTCGCGCTCACGTTCGAGCTCGAGGGCAGCGCCAAACCCGGCTGCGTCGGCACGCTCCTGCTGCGCTTCGTTCGGGACTGAGCAGGCGATGGCGACCGTCACCAATGAGCGCGAGGCCCGGGCCGCCGCTGCCGAGGCGGCGGAGGTGCTCGAGC
>JBGPYI010000028.1:0-13356 GCA_041493175.1 Gaiellaceae bacterium
CGTAGCTCGGTGTGCCGCGTAGCGGGCTCTCCGTCGCGCAGCTCACCCCGCAGCTCGCCGACGGTTCCGTAGCGCTCTGCCAGCACGTCGTGCGAATGGATCGTCTCGAAGTTGAGCTGGCGTGCGAGCACGAAATCCTCGTCCTTCAGGTGCGGATAGCGCTCGAGCGTCGACTGCAGCGAGATCCGGACGGAGTCCTCGACGAAACGGGGCTGGAGGTGCGCATGCTCGACGACGAACAGCTCGTCCGGCCGCTTCAGCAGCTCGTAGATCGGCGAGCTCATCGAGCCTTCGACGATGCCCGCAAGCTGCTCGGCGTTCACCGGCTGGTCGCTGCCGATGTAGAGCGTTCCGCGCCCGCGCTGGTTGTGTGTCGCGAGCGGGACGAGCTCTAGGATCCGTGCGACGTCCAACGCCTCGAACCCCGCCTCGAGCAACCGCTCCGACGCCTTGCCCCGTACGAGCCCTTGCGCGCACGGGCACGCGTTGATCCCCGTTGCCTCGACCCCGACGATCCGCCGCACGCGCGACTCGGTCGCGGCGGCGATCCCGACGATCGAGATCATCTCCTGCGTCGCGAGACCCGTCACCGGCGTCCGGCGCTCCAGCGGATACCGCGCCGCGATCCGCACCTCGGCGCGGCCCGCTCTTTGACGGCCGACGATGTGTCGCGCGATGTGCTCGGCCAGCTCCTCGACGAGGAACGCCTCGCCGATCACGACCTCTTCGATCGCCTCCTCGAACAGTTCTGGGAAGCGGGACATGTGCACGCCCTTCTGGCTCGGATCGAGGTCGACGAAGCAGTCGATCTCCGCGGAGATGAGCTTCTCCACGCCGCCCCAGCGGAGGCGGATCGCCTTGGCCACGCCCTGGACGCCGGCCCTCGACAGGCCGAGCCTCACCTCGGGTGTCGAGGCCTGGAGATCGTCCACGAGCTCGCGTGACTCAGTCATGCACGACAGGTTAGTGTCAGGCCGCTCAGTGGGGGAATCAGACGCCAGCTTCCCGCGGCTCGTCTCGCTCGCCGCTCACGACCTGCGCACACCGCTGGCGACGATCCACGGCTTCGCGCAGACGCTCGTGCGCATGGGCGATCTCGGTGAGCCCAAGCAGCGCTACATGGAGATGATCGACAGTGCCGCGCTCCAGCTCGCCGAGCTGCTCGACGAGCTCGGTGTCGCTGCCCGAATCGAGGGCGGACGCTACGAGCCGGCACTCCAGCCGGTCGACACGATCGAGCTCGCGCGCGGTGCGGCCGAGCAGCTCGGCGAGGAGCGAGTTGTCGTGACGGGCGAGGGCGCGGAGGTGGAGGTCGATCTCGAGGCGACGCAGCGCGGAGTCTCGGCCCTCGCGCAGGCAGCGCTACGCCACGGCGGGCTCGAGCAGATCGAGTTACGCGTCGAAGGCGCGACGCTCGCGATCTCACCGGTCACTCCCTCCTCGGGACCGGTCCTGCTCGGAGAGGAGCTACGAGATCTCGGCGCCGCCGTCGCGGTGATCGTCATCCGCGCACGTGGCGGCTCGGTGTCGGTGAACGGCAACACGCTGGCGGTCAAGCTGCCGGCGTGAACCGGGCGGCGCAAGTCAGCCTCCTGCGCTGGTTGCGCCGCCAGTTGCAACAGCCTACGCCCGCCCGCGAGCATCTGGAAGCGGCAGTGGAGAACAACGATCCTTCCGAGGTGCGGCGCCTCCTCGCCGACGTGCCGTTCACGGAAGTGCAACGCCGCCACATCGAGGGCATGCTCGACGCCTGGGAGCAAAGCCCGCCTAGTCGGTAGCGCCCTGCTCGAGCAGTAACCGCTTGACGCCCGCGTCGCCGCTTCGGCGGCGGCCGCCGCATGGATCGCCGCCGTCTGCGCGTGCACGTTCGTCGGCAGCGCGTTGACGTCCGCGCTCCGCCCGAGAAGCAGCCGCAGCGGCTCGTTGACCGTGCGCTTCGCGCGGAATAGGCTCTCGCGGTGCACGCGAACGAGGGCTTCGTTCCCTTCCGCGGCTACCGCACGTGGTACCGCGTTGTCGGCGACGAGCGGTCAGAGGGGAAGCTGCCCGTTCTCCTCCTGCACGGTGGCCCCGGGGGAACACATGACTATCTCGAGCCTTTGGAGGCACTCTCCGATACGGGTCGGCGGCTTGTCTTCTACGACCAGATCGGCTGTGGCAAGTCCGACCTACCTGAAGACGATTCGCTCTGGGTGGTCGAGACGTTCGTCGAAGAACTCGACGTGATCCGCCGCGAGCTCGGGCTCGACCGTATCCATCTCTTCGGGAGTTCATGGGGCGGCATGCTCGCGATGGAGTACGCGCTTACGCGCCCGCGCGGCCTAGAGAGCCTGATTCTCGCGAGCTCCCCTGCGAGCATGCCGCAGTGGGTGGAGGAAACGGGCAAGCTGCGCAGGAAGCTGCCGCCAGATGTCCAGGCTGTCCTCGATCGCCACGAAGCGGCCGGCACCACAGACGATCCTGAGTACGAGGAAGCGACGATGGAGTTCTACAAGCGCCACGTGTGTCGCACGGAGCCGTGGCCCGAATGCGTGCTCCGCTCCTTCCAGTTCATCGCGGAGCACGGCGTCGTCTACCACACGATGAACGGTCCGAGCGAGTTCCACGTGACGGGCAACCTGCGCCATTGGAGCGTCGTGGACAGGCTCCCGGAGATCGGTGTGCCCACGCTCGTCGTGACGGGCGAGCACGATGAGGCGACGCCCGCCATCAACAGGACGGTGGCGGACGGCATCCCGGGCGCGGAGTCGGTGATCTATCCCGGTGGCTCGCACATGGCTCACGTCGAGGACACCGAGGGCTACGTCCGGCTGCTCGACGAATTCCTCAGCCGCGTTGAGGAGCGGGTGCTGACATCAGCGCAGCAATCGTGACAGGCGCCGGTCCTTGAGGACGCGCCCGCCTGTCTGACACTCGGGGCAGTAGTAGATCGTGTGCTCTTCGAAGTCCACCTGCGCGATCGGAGTGCCGCACACATAACACGGCTCCCCGAGCTTGTTGTGGAGGCGGTAGGTGCGCTTGTCGTTCGCACCGTGCTCGCGGAGCTCCAGCCCTCGCTCGAGCTCTGCGTCGATCGCGCCCGCCAGCTGCTCAACCTGTTGCGGCGTGACGTCGCGTGTCAGCTCGTACGGCGAGAGCTTCGCGTGATGCAGGATCTCGTTTGCCCAGGCGCGCCCGATTCCCGCGATCACGCGCTGGTCGCGGAGCAGCGAATGCAACCGCCTCGATTCGGAGGCACAGATCTCGGCCAGGCGCTCGGCGCCGATTCCGAGCGCTTCGGGCCCGAGGTGAGCGAGCTCCTGCTCAGCCTCCTCCGGAGTGAGCAGCCAGACACCCGCCCGCTTCTTCGCCCCGGCCTCTGTCAGCACGAGCCGTGAGCCGCCTTCGAAGACGAGCTGGAACGCCGGTGTCTTAGGGCCGGCCTCACCGGCCTTGAGGTACTTCAACCGCCCGGCCGTCATCAGGTGGACGAGCACCACCAGCTCGCCGTCGGCCGTCGGGAAGAGCAGCCGCTTCGCGCGCCGGTCTGCCCCGGCCAGCTGCCGCCCTTCGAGTGCAGAAAGCGGCGGGTCGAACGTCTTCAGCGTCGCGATGTGCGCGGGCCCTGCCTTCGCGATCGGGAACGCGGACACGGGGCCATCGAGTGCGCGGCGCCACGCCTCCATCTCCGGCAGCTCAGGCACCCGAGTTGGCCTTTAGGCTCCAGCGCATCGACCCAATCAGGGTATCCGTGCGTCGAGGGGGCGTGACCGAGGCTGTCCACCGCGTACACGCGGTCGCGGTTCAGGACGGAGCAGTGATCGCAGAGGCAGGCGACGCGGGGCTGGTCGCCTTCATGCGCTCCTCGTCCAAGCCGCTTCAAGCGATCCCGCTGGCGCGCGCCCGAGCGGACGTCGACAAGCGCGATCTTGCGATCGCGTCAGCGTCCCACCTCGCCGACGACGCGCAGCTCGCGGCGGTGCGCGCGCTGCTGGCCAAGGCGCCGGCGAGCGAGGACGAGCTCGAGTGCGGGCCGGTCGGGCAGCCGCCGTCGCGGCTCAAGCACAACTGTTCTGGAAAGCACGCCGGGATGCTCGCGCTGTGCCGCGCACGTGGCTGGCGCAGCGAGGGCTACCGCCTGGAAGGCCACCGCGTGCAGAGGGAGATGCTCGCCGTGCATGCCGAGGCGGCTGAGGTCGCGGCTGACGAGATCCGGACTGCAGTGGACGGCTGCGGCGTGCTCACGTTTGCGCTCCCGCTCGAGCGAATGGCACACGGGTTCGCACGACTCCCTCAGCTCGAAGGCGGCGACCGGATCGCGGCCGGAATGCGGGCGTATCCCGGCCTGATCCGGGGCCCGCTTGCGGCAGATACCCGGTTGATGAAGACGCTGCCGGGATGGATCGCGAAGGGTGGCGCCGAGGGGCTGCTCTGCGCCTCCGGCGACGGCGTCGGAGTTGCGCTGAAGGTGGAGGACGGCAACGGCCGTGCGATCGGGCCGGCCACCGCCGCCTTCTTTCGGCAACTCGAGCTCGACCTCGGCGACCTTGCTGTTGCCCCGGTCGAGAACAGCCGCGGCGAGCTAGTAGGAGAGATCACGATCTAGCCGAGGCGCCGACTTGGCGGCGCCGCTTAGAGGCCGGGCGGGCTTTGCCCGCGCGGCCGTCTAACACCCGCTCAGGGTTCGACCACGTCAATCACCTTTCGAAGACCTCCGACAAAAGATCGCTATTTGCTTTTTCCGCAACCCCTGTAATATCCGAACGGCGAGAGGGTGAGCCGGGGGGAAGCGGGTATCCGGCTCTTTTGCGTTCGTAGATCGAAACCCCGTCACCGACGCGAAAACAGCCGGGAGGTAGGCCGCCGTTGCTCACCGTCGAAATCTCCCTTCCTGAGGTCGAGGAGCTGCAGAAGCTCGTCCAGGAAGGTCTCGAGAAGGGCGTTCTCAACTACGACGAGATCGCAGCCGGGCTCGAAGACGTCGAGCTCACGAAGGAGCAGATTGAAGACTTCTACACGTATCTGGTCGACCACGGGGTCGAGCTGCTGGAGGGCGAGACACACAAGCATCCGCCTCACGAGCAGCTCCCCACACCCGAGGAAGAGAAGGGCCCGAAGCTCGACCTGAGCGTCGAGCCGTCGCTGGACTCATTGCGGCTCTACCTGCGCGAGATCGGCAAGGTCTCGCTCCTCACCGCCGACCAGGAGGTCTACCTCGCAAAGCGCATCGAGCGCGGCGACATGTCGGCGAAGACCCAGATGATCGAGGCGAACCTCAGGCTCGTCGTCTCGATCGCGAAGTCCTACCTCGGTCGCGGCCTCAGCTTCCTCGACCTGATCCAGGAGGGCTCCCTCGGATTGATCCGCGCGGTCGAGAAGTTCGACTACCGCAAGGGCTACAAGTTCTCGACCTACGCGACCTGGTGGATCCGGCAGGCGGTGACGCGCGCGATTGCGGACAAGGCGCGGACGATTCGCATCCCGGTGCACATGGTCGAGAAACTCAACAAGGTCGTGCACATCGAGCGGCAGCTCGTGCAGCGCCTGGGGCGCGAGCCGCGTCCGGACGAGATCGCCGAGGAGCTCGAGATAACCACGGACGAGGTGCGCGAGATCCTGCGCATGTCCCAGCTCCCTGTCTCGCTCGAGAAGCCGATCGGCGAGGAGGAGGAGTCGGAGCTCGGCGACTTCGTCCAGGACGACTCGGCAGAGTCGCCGTTCGACACCGCCACGCTGTCGCTACGTCGCGAGGACGTCGAGCATGCGCTGTCCGCGCTGCCCGAACGCGAACGTCAGGTGATCGAGCTTCGCTTTGGGCTGTCCGGCGCGGCGCCCTGCACGCTCGAGGAAGTCGGGCGTGCGTTCGGCGTCACGCGAGAGCGCATCCGCCAGATCGAGAACAACACGCTCAAGAAGCTCGAGTCGCTTCCCGAGGCCCAAGGGCTCAAGGACTGCGTTTAGTGCCCCGGGCTCAACGGAAGCGGACGCGTTCGGCGAGCACGCTGACGGCGCGGTCGCCGAGGTAGCCCGGCCGCGCCGAGCTGAAGTGCAGGCTCCACGGGCCTCCTGCCGGAACCCGGAAGCTGACTGGGATGCGTTGGCCGGGATGCACTCGGACAGTGCGCTTGATTCCCTTGCCGGTGAGGACGATGGGAGTGACCTGTGTGTGTGCCGGCAGCGCGAGCACGAGCTCGAGCGTCCCGCCGGTTTTCGTCCAGACGGTGATCGCGCCCTTTGGGGCGAGCCAGCGGTCGGCGAACCGTCCGGCGGCGAGCAGGCGCAGGCGCGGCGTTCCCACGGGTCGGTAGAGGTCGAAGATCAGTTCGTGCCGGACCCGTTCGACGCCGCTTAGCTGCACCGTGGAGGCGTACGTCTGGACGAGCAGGGGCCGGCGGTCTGGCCGGTCGTCCACGAGCAGCGTGCCGTCGCCCGCGACGCGGAGGTGCTTTGTGTCGAACTGGTCGATCGGCGCGCTGCCGAGCAGGAGGAGGCGCTTGACGGACGTGTTCCAGAAGAGCTGCTGCCACGATTGCTCCTTGAGCGCACCAGGCGGCGCCACGAGGTCCACGCTCCCGAGCCGCGCGTGGTCGACCCAGCGGATGTCGTGCGGAAGCGTGCTGCGCAGGCTCCGGCTCGTGTGGGCGTCGAAGGCGGACGCGCCGGCCGACATCGCGCAGCACGCGACGACGGCGGCGACGAGCGCGAGAGCGGCGGGCACCTTGCGGAAAGCGACGAGTGCGACGAGCACGGACAGCGCCGCGGCGACGAGCGCGATCGCCAAGGAGCCGTTGCCCACCGACGTCAGGCCCTCGAACCGGAGCACGGCCCACAGGGTGGGCGAGTCGTCCTTGTTGTGCGCCACTGCGTACCCAGAGAGCGGGACGCGGGCTGCGAGCAAGAGTAACCCGGCAGAGAGCAGGCCGACGGGGATCCGACCCGGCAGCCCGCGTTTGACATAGAGGCCGAAGGCGACTGCCAACAGCGGGACGAGCGTAAAGAGATAGCGCTCCTGGAAACGCTGCGAGTCCGTGTCCGCGATCTGGGCTGCTTCGAGGAGCAGGCCCCCGGCGAGTAACAGGCTCGTCACGGCAAATGCGAGCTCTGCGCGCCCACGGGGTCGGAAGAGCGCGACGGCAAGCCCGGCCATCGCGCCGGGGACGATCGCCCAGCCCGCGGAGTACACGAGCAGCATCGCCTCCAGCCCGATCCAGTGCAGGATCGCGACGGGACGCACCGCGTGGTCGGCGTTCGCATACACGCCGAAGACGCGCTCGGAGCCGAGCGTCGCGAGCAGTAACGCGGGCGGGACGATCAACAGCGCGAGCGCAAGCCAGACGCGGCGCGCGGCTCGCACGAGGTGGAAACGGTCGGCGACGAGCTCCGCTGCGAGCACCGCGAGCGGCACGATCACGTACTGGATGCGCGCAAGGATCCCGAGAGTGCTGAAGACGGTGAAGGCGAGCTGCGCACGCAGGGTCGGTTCAGTCACGACACAAACGCCTGCGTAGACCGTCGCGAGCACGAGCGGATAGGCGAGCGGGTCCGCGAGCATCGTGGAGGAGTAGACGCCGTCCGGGACCGCGACCGTCAGCGCTGCCACGGCGACGCCGAGCCAGCGGGCGAGCCCGAGCCGGCGGCAGAGCAGGTAGGCCGGAATCGCCGCCAGCGAGAAGAGCACGGCGTGAAGGCCCTGGGTCAGCCGGAATGCGGTGACGGGATCGTCGGTGACGAGCCAGACCGGCGCGGTCACGATCGGATCGAGCAGCGCGGGGAAGTGCACACCGGCGCCGCGAATGAGCGGGCGCCCGTGCTCCGCCAGGCTGCGCGCGAGCGAGGGGTAGATGTACTCGTCCGGCAGGTAGTACGGGGTCAGTCGGGCCATGGCTGCAAAGAGGCGCCCGCCAAAGCTGGCCGCGACGATCCCGGCCAGCCAGACCCAGGCCGGGACGGCGGCCACGCGTGCGAAGGCCCGGGGTGCAGAAACCTCCGGGCCCGCGCGAAGACCTCTGGCGACGCCGAATGCCACGAAATCCGTATCGGCAAGCGGTCGCTATCCCTTGAACGAGGGATCGCTGACGCGCCGAGCGAAAGCTGCGCTTTCGCTCGGGTCTTAGGTACGGCGCTTCGCGCTGAACGTGCGCGGGCGGAGCCCGCGCACTCCATTTGGTGTGGGCGGGTGGCGGTTGTTCTCTTCCGTGCGGGCACGGGCGCTGAAGCGTCCGCGCCCGCATCAGTTCGCCTCCGGCTAAGGCCGCTTCGCCTGCCTTAGCCTCCGGCTTTGGTGGTTCTGCCGAACGCGCGGTCACCAGGAACGCCGAGGGCCGGAGGTTAGAGCGAGCGCAGCCGGTCTAACCGCAGGCCGGGCTCACGTGGGCGGGGACGCGGAGCGCCGCCGCCCACGGACCACCCCCAAGCACCGACCAGAAGCCCCGTAGAGAAGTGCGCGGGCTCCGCCCGCGCTCGTTCCCCGCGAAGCGGCGTAACCCAAACCCCGGGCGAAAGCGCAGCTTTCGCCCGGTTTACCCGGTGCGGTCAGCCGGCACGAAGAGCTTGCAGTGCGGGCATTTGAAGCCGCGGTGGCGTTCGGTCTGGCCGGCCATCAGTTCGGCCGTGAACGTCTTCTTGCAATGGGGGCACACGATCTCGTGCGCCGGCTCCTGTGCGGGGACCTCGGTCACGCCGCCACGCTACCTGCGCCCAGCGCCCTAGGGCAGGAAGAAACGGTAGCCCTCGAGCGGTGCCCGCTCCGGCGTTGGAGGGTCGCTGCGTTCGCCGCGACCGGATCAGATCCGAAACGTTCGTCAAGCCGCGCACCCTAGTCCGAACGGCCGGCGCGGCCACGTCCTGAACCGCGCTTAGACGCCGCTCTCGAGCAGCTCCTTCATCTTCGCCTGGTCCTTCGGAATCTGCTTGCGCGCTTGGCTCTTCGCCAACGGCAAGAGCACCTTGCCGACGAACCCATGTCCTTCGAAGTCGATCGTGATCGTGAGCCTCGACCGTGACCCGTCGCCGACGGGCTCGATCGCCACAGTCCCGACCGCACGAACCGGCCCGTCGAGTACACGGAACGACGACTGCCGCGGCGGGTCGTGCTCGGTGACCTCGTAGGTCATCGTGCGATCGCCGCCGGGCACGCGGCGTGTCTCCCGCACGCGCTTGCCGACCCCCATCGGCTGGTCGCCTTGCGGCTGAACGTCGACGATCTGTCCCTGCCACTCGCCGTGCCGCTTCACGTCGTCGAGGTACGCGAACACGTCCTCGGGCCTTCTGCTGATCTCGATGCTCTCGCTGATCGGTGCCATTGCTGCCTCCTCTCGAGACGGAGTCCGTATCTGGGCGCTCCAAGTAGACACGATTCCGCCAGTGCGTCAAGCTCTACGCGGGCATAACCCGAGCAAGTACTACGTTGAGGAGGAGAGATGGCTCTGCAGATCGGCGATACGGCACCTGATTTCACCGCGGAGACGACGGAAGGCCGCGTCAGCTTCCACGACTGGATCGGCGACTCGTGGGCCGTTCTGTTCTCGCACCCACGCGACTTCACCCCTGTCTGCACCACCGAGCTCGGCTACATGGCGAAGATCAAGCCTGAGTTCGACCGGCGGAACGTCAAGGTCATCGGGCTCTCGGTGGATCCCGTGGACAACCACGCGAAATGGGCGGCAGACATCGAGGAGACGCAGGGCCACGCGCCCAACTATCCGATGATCGGCGACGCCGACTTCAACGTCTCGAAGCTCTACGGGATGCTGCCGGCCGCCGTCGAGGGCGATCCGACCGCGCGGACGCCGGCCGACAACCAGACGGTGCGGAACGTCTTCGTCATCGGGCCGGACAAGAAGATCAAGCTGATCCTCGTCTATCCGATGACGACCGGCCGGAACTTCGACGAGGTCCTGCGGGTGATCGACTCGCTGCAGCTGACCGCCAAGCACAAGGTCGCAACGCCGGTGAACTGGCAGCAAGGCGACAATGTGATCATCGCGGGCTCGGTCTCCGACGAGGAGGCCAAGGAGACGTATCCGGACGGCTGGGAGTCGCCTCGGCCCTACATCCGGATCGTGCAGCAGCCGAGCTGACCGCCTAGCAAGCTCCCTAGAAGATGCTCGCGAGCGCCTTGCAGGCGGTGGGGCTGAACTGACTACCGGCAAGCGAGAGGCACTCGGCGAGCGCCTCCCGGTCCGGCTTGGCAGGGGAGTAGCTGCGGACCGTCGTCATCACGTCCCAGCTGTCGGCAAGCGCGAGCAGGCCGGCGCCCTCGGAGATCTTCCCGCCGGCCAAACCGTTCGGATAGCCCGTGCCGTCGAAGCGCTCGTGATGCTGCTCGATCCAGAGGGCTTGCCCATCGCTGAGGGCTTCTCGCGCCATCTGTGCGCCGAGCGCGGCGTGCGCCTTGACGAGCTCGTACTCGTCCGGAGTGAGCGATCCATGCTTGAGCAGGATCTCGTCCGGGATGCAGATCTTTCCGACGTCGTGAATTCGGGCAGCCTCTGCGAGTTGGGCGACCGGGACGGGCGGCCAGCCGGCGGCCTCGGCAAGTCGACGGACGAAGCCTGCGACTCGCTCGGAATGCTCCTCGTTTGGCGAGTCCTTCGCGTCGATCGAGCGGGCCAGGGAGAGGATTGACGTCAAGGACTGCGAGCGCTGCAAGCGGTCGGCTCGGTCGGTGTCGGAGAGCTCGAGTACGACCTCGGGCGAGTACACGACGACGTTGTCACGACCCTGGTTCTTCGCCCAGTAGAGCGCGCCGTCTGCGAGCTGGAGCAGCTCCCTGCTCTCTTTTGCCTGCGTGAGGTCACAGACTCCGGCCGACATCGTCAGGTGAGAGGCCACGCCGACCGGCGCGGCGCGGAACTCCGCCGCAATGCGTTGAGCGATTGCGCACGCCCCTTCTGCAAGCGTCTCGGGGAGAAGCAGTGCGAACTCGTCGCCGCCGATCCGGCCCAGGACGTCGCCGGCGCGCGCGCCCTCCTCGAGGAGGTGCGCGGCCTGCATCAGCGCCGCGTCTCCTGCCTGGTGACCGTAGGCGTCGTTGATGCTCTTGAAGTGATCGAGGTCGAGGAGCACGAGCGCGAGTGGCCGTTCGTAGCGCTGCGCACGCCGAACCTCATTCTCGACCCGCTGTTGGAAGGCGCGATGATTCAAGAGACCGGTCAGTGGATCGCTGGTGGCCTGAGCCAGGAGGTGCGCGCTCGTGTCGGCGTTCGTGATCGCTAGCCCGGCGAGATCGGCGAAGATGCCGAGCCGCTCCTCAATATCGGGTGGGAGCTTCTTCCCGGGGTGCCCGACAACGAGCAGTGAACCCCACAGCTCCCGGCGTACCCGGATCGGGACGGCGACGCCACCGGCCAACGACACGGGGATTGCGGGCTTCTGTGCGCTCGGCTCGGGCCCGTTCGGCGGCTCGGCACCGTTCGTGCGTGCGGAGCGTCCCGTGCGTGCCACGATCGCCACACCTTCCGTGCCGTCCAGCGGGAGCAGGCTCCCGATCTGACTGCTGCCCATGCGCCAGGTGCCGACGACCTCGGCGACGCCGTCGACGCGGAAGCGAACCACGGCGCCGGAATCGACGCCGGCAACTGCCGCGGCCTCCTTCGCAACGAGCTCGTAGATCACCTCGGGCGCGCGCATCTCGGCCACGGCGACCGCCAACTCGCGCAGGGCCGCCTGCTGGTCGAGCAGCTCGCCAACGCGCTCCTTGGGCGGCGTGCGACTGCCGCGTGAGAAGACCTCAGCGGCGAGCGTGCGACTACTCATCGCTCGGACGCCTCACCGGACGACGCGGGGGAGGGGGTTCCGCGCCGTCCGTGCTCGTACGACTGAGGCGTGCGGGGAAGGCTGAAGGCACTCGACGCCGGCGTCGTCGAGGATGCCCCTGAAAATGAGTTCGAGGTTCCGGTCGAGCCGACGTACCTCGTGAGTGCAAGCGAGCCCATAAGCCTCCGCGTCCTTCGAAGAACGTTGGCCCACCAGAGGTTTAGGGTGGCTAATGCGATGGAGCCGCCTGGGCTTGGGCTCCGGCCGGCACAACGCTCGCGGCGCTTACGCTCGCTGTGCAGGGAAAAGGCTAGCAAGCAGGCAGAGCCGCCGCAAACTTATGGCAACTTTGGCTCAGGGCCAGGGCCCTTCACTGCCTCTTTCAGGGCGTGGGTGTTCCTCCCGGCACACGGAACCTGAGCTGGGTTGGAGGGGGACGCGATCACCCTCGTGGCCTCGAGCCCGATCGGGTCGATCCTGAGCCGGTCGAAAAGGGAAACGCCGCTGCCGAGGAGCACGGGGGCCAGGTGGATCTGTAGCTCGTCGAGCAATCCGGCCTTCAGGTACTGCTGAGCGACGCTCGTGCCGCGGCTCCGATGTCTTCGGTGACGAAGGTGAACGAGGTACCCCCTTGCTTGACCAGGGGCTCGCGACGTGATGGGTGAGCACGAACACCGGCACGTGAAACGGGGGATCGTCTCCCCACCAACCGTCTGCCCTCGAACGGCCCGCTGATCGCGGGCCGTTCGTGAACCTCAGCTTTACTTCTCACAGCCCGTCGGCTAAGAAGATCGGATGGCACCGCAAACGTTGTTCGACCGCATCTGGAGCAGCCACGTCGTCGTGGAGCCCACCGACGAGCCCGCGCTGCTCTACGTCGACCTGCACCTGATCCACGAGGTGACTTCGCCCCAGGCGTTCGAGGGCCTGCGGCTGGCCGGGCGCCGGGTCCGCCGGCCCGATCTCTCCGTCGCGACGATGGACCACAACGTCCCGACCGAGGGCGGCCCCATTACCGATCCGCTCGCACGCCGCCAGCTCGACGCGCTCCGGCAGAACTGCGAGGAGTTCCGCGTGCCGCTGTACGCCACCGGGAGCGGGCGCGAGGGGATCGTCCACGTGATCGGTCCGGAACTCGGGCTGACCCAACCGGGGATGACGATCGTCTGTGGTGACAGCCACACCTCGACGCACGGCGCCTTCGCAGCGCTCGCGTTCGGCATCGGCACGTCCGAGGTGGAGCACGTGCTCGCGACTCAGACGCTCCCCCAGCGGAAGCCGAGGACGATGCGCGTCACTTTCGACGGCGAGCTGCCGGCAGGCGTCGCTGCGAAGGACATGATCCTGGCCGCGATCGGCCAGGCAGGCATCTCGGGCGGGGTCGGCTACGTCGTCGAGTACGACGGCCCGGCAATCCGGGGCCTCTCGATGGAAGGCCGCATGACGGTCTGCAACATGTCGATCGAGTGGGGCGCCCGCGCCGGGATGATCGCGCCCGACGACACGACGTTCAGTTACATCGAAGGGCGCCCCGGTGCACCCGCCGGTGTGGCCTGGGAGCGTGCTCTCGACCACTGGCGCTCACTCGCCACGGATCCGGAGGGACCGTTCCAGCGCGAG
>JBGPYI010000015.1:0-16863 GCA_041493175.1 Gaiellaceae bacterium
GACGGCGCTGCCGCTCGCCTCGCGCCGGGTGGCGTCCCTGCCGCCCGAGCCGCTGAAGCATCTCGGCGGAGCGCTCGTGCGGTCGGCAATCCTGGCCTGCGAGCGGGCGGACGAGCAGAACAGCAAAGCGCCGTTTCCGGCGAGATTGGGCGCCGCCCTACCGCGCCTGTTCGGAATGGAGATCGGCACGCGCTGAGAGCCGCCGCCACTGCCGGCTTTGCCGGCGGTGGCCGTAACCGCAACGGCTCGACACTATCCGCGAAAAGTCATCATGGCTCGCGAAGCGAGCCGGACCTCGCGGGACTTTTCGCGGCTTAGGTGTCGTGGCTGCTCTTGATCCCGGCGGGGCAGCGCCAGTATTCGCGTTTCCCGACGACGCTCACCGACTTGCAGCCGTGCCTGCTGAGATCGGGCAAACCCTCGAGCTTGCCGGGGTCGCACGCTTCCCAGGCGCCGTCCTCGCCTTTCGGTGCGGCGACGGCATGACAGACGCCGGTTAGACCCACTTGGCGCAGTACGCGGCCGTCCTTGATGACCAGCATCAGGGCGAAGATCAGAACCGCGGCTACGAGCACGCCTCGCATGCGATGAATATCGGCATTTGAGGCATCTGCCTCAAGCCCTCAGGGCGAGCGCAGGCCGCCCCGTTCGTGGTGCGCGCGGAAGAAGTTCTCGGAACCGGCGGTTGCCATGGCCGCACTGGCCGAGATCTCCAGCGCGAGCGCCGCAGCCGCCACGATCTGCGCGAAGCGGTACACCTTGCCGGCGCCGGCGCAGTCCATCAGCTCGAGCCACGTCTGCGCGTACGGGAAGATCGTCCCGCCGCCGACTGTGCCGACCTCGAGCCCCGGCAGGCGTAGTGCGCAGTTGATGCCGCCGTCGACGCGGCGTGCTGTGCCGTGGGCCATCGAGCTCGTCCCGACCATGCCGAGGTCCTGACCGGTCGCCGCGAAGATCGCGGCGACCGCCGACGCCGGCGTGAACGCGACCGATTGCATGCCCGACGCGACGGCTCCGTGCGTCCCGGCGAACGCGAGCTCGAGCAGGTCGTCAACCGTGGTGCGGAGGACACGGCGCACCGCCTCTTCGGTCAGCGTCGCTTCCACGAGCACCATCTTCCCGTGCCCGCCTCGTTCGAAGTAACGGTGGGACGGCTTCTTGTCCCCGCCCATGTTCGCCTCGAGGATGGCGCGCTCCGGCTTCACCGGCGCGTGCTCCATCACATAACCCATGTTCAGCGCGTACGCGTTGCGGGTCATCATGTTCGGCCCGCACGCGTCGCCGGTCGTGAACGCCCACAGCACGTGACACATGGGACCGATGACGTGCGTCTCGACCTCGCGCAGGCGCGCGAACGTGGAGATCCAGTCCTCGTTGCGCTCAGCCAGCCAGCGGCGCATCTCCGCAACGTGTGCGTCGAGGAAGCGCGCGAGCTTCACGGCCTCCTCCGTGGACTTGCAGATGAAGCAGGATGCTCTGGTCATGCGGTCCGCGAGCACGTACGCTCTGAAGCCGCCGGACTCGGCCGCCGCTCTTGCGCCGCGGTACAGCGACGCCGACAGGCCGCCCTCCGTGTGGGCCAGCGGCACGAAGACCTGATCCTGCTTGCGACTCGTTTCCGTAACCCGTCCGAAGGGCTCCTCGAGCTCGTACTTGCCGAGCTCGATCTGCAGCGGCCCCACGACGGATACGGGGATGACTGCCGCGCCGGTCAGCATTTCCTGGGCGTTCACGAACGGCGAAAGGTCGATTCGCGTCACGCCGTCGCTCAGTCCAAGCGCCTTCTGGCGTGCCTCGATCGACTGGGGGTCATTCTTCCGCGGCCACTGCCTCAGCTCCATCAACGAAAGCTTACGGCCAAGCGGGCGAACGCTTCCGAAGCGAGAGTGGCGCCTGGGGGGATAATGCGTTCGCAATGGCCACAGGCCAGCTGATCGAGATGAAGGAAGAAGGCCGCGAGGCCTTCGCCGACGTTCTCCGTTTCTACGAGCTCGCGAAGCGCCGCGAGTGGCAGGTGCGCGATCTCCCCTGGAGTGAGCTGCCGCCGATTCCCGAGGCGAAGGGCTCCCCGCGGAATCAGGCTCGGCGCCGGGACATGTGGCGCTCGGTTCTGACGCAACAACTTCAGGCGGACATGCTCGCGTGCGACATGGCGTCGCAGCTCCTCAACATGGCGCCCGACGTGGAGGCAAAGCTCTACTACTCGACGATGGTCCAGGACGAGTCGCGTCATACCGAGGCCTGGCTCAAGCTCGTGACCGAGGCCGGCGGCACAGCCGAGCGCGATCCGCATCTCGACAAGCTCGCGCAGACCACGCTCCACGCGGACACGCTCGAGGAGAAGGTGTTCCTGATGCAGGTCTTCTACGAGCGGCTGATCATCTCAAGGTTCCGCCTCATCGCCCGCTCGTCGCGCGGCACCGTGCTCGAGGAGCTCTGCGGCCGGCTCGCCACGGACGACGGCATCCACCACGGCGCCGGCATGGCCTACGAGCGGGTGCTCCTGCAGAACCTCTCCAGGAAGATGAACCAGAAGCTCGTCGACGCGGCGAATCGGCTGCTGCCCGACTTCGCCGCTCACGCGTTGTGGCGGCCGCGCGAGCGCGCCTGGATCGGGCGCGCCATGGAGGCACGCGACGTCGCGCGTTTGCGTGAGGATCTCGAGCTCGGCGTTCGCCTCGCTGAGTCGCTCGGCCTGGACGTCAGCGGCGTCGAGCTGACGATCCCCTAAACGGGCGTGAACGCGACGCTGATGGACGGCGCCGCTCTCGCGGCGCGGCTGCGGGAGGAAATCAAGCAGGACGTCACCGAGCTCGGCCACGTCGGGCTGGCTACGGTGCTCGTCGGCGACGACCCCGCCTCCGACGTCTACATCCGGCTCAAGCACAAGGCCTCCGATGCGGCTGGGATCGAAGGGATCGACCATCGCCTTCCCGCCACGACCCCGGAGGACGAACTGGTCGAGCTCGTGGAGGAGCTGAACGACGCTGACTCCGTCGACGGCATCCTCGTGCAGACGCCGCTGCCAGATCACATCGACGAAGCGCGCGTGATGCGGACGATCGACCCGATGAAGGACGTGGACGGTCTCCATCCGTTCAGCGCGGGCCAGCTCTATCTCGGGCGGCAAACGCTCGTGCCCGCTACGCCGCTCGGGGTGATGCAGCTCTTGGACGAGTACAGGATCCCGATCGCAGGCTCCCGCGCGGTTGTGGTCGGGCGCAGCCCGCTCGTCGGCAAGCCGACGGCGCTGCTGCTTCTGCAGGCGAACGCCACCGTCACGATCTGTCACTCCCGCACCGAAGACCTCGCCCGCCACACGCTGGCTGCCGATCTCCTCGTGGCAGCCGTCGGCGTTCCGGGCCTCATCACCGCAGACATGGTCAGGCAGGGAGCGACGGTGATCGACGTCGGCATCACGCGTACCGAGGCGGGGCTCGTGGGGGACGTCGAGGCGGACGTGGCCAACGTCGCCGCGTACCTCACACCGGTCCCCGGCGGCGTGGGCCCGATGACGATCGCGGCCCTGCTCGGGAACGCGGTCCGGGCAGCTCGCTACCGGCGCGGGATGCTTGCGTTCCCCCGCATCTGAGTTACACTCCGCGCGCTGTATCAGTGGTGGCGGCTCGGTGCCCGGGCCGTCGCATGTTTTGAAGGAGGAAGTCGTTTGGCTCAGGGCACCGTGAAGTGGTTTTCGAACGAGAAGGGCTACGGATTCATCGAGCGTGAGGGTGGCGAGGACGTCTTCGTTCACTTCTCCGCCATTACTCAGGAGGGGTACAAGTCGCTGACCGAGGGTCAGCGAGTTGAGTTCGAGGTCGTGCAGGGCCCCAAGGGCGCTCAGGCCGCGAACGTCCAGCCTGTCTAGCTTTCCTTTCGGAACCGATAACGAGGCCCCCGAAAGGGGGCCTCTTCTCTTGCGGAGGCGTAGTTCGAAATGTGGGCATGACCTAGACCGGGATTAAGACGGCCGATCGGGCAAAGCTCGACCGGCCTCTCTGCGGCGCCGCCGAGTCGGCGCCTTAGCTTTTTTTGGGAGGATCTGAGTCGATGGCAATCACGAGAGAGGACGTACTGCACGTAGCGGCGCTCGCGCAGCTCGAACTGAGCGAGGACGAGATCCCCCGTTTGACCAGGGAGCTGAATGACATCCTTGCCGCCGTCGGCAAGGTGTCGGAGCTCGACCTCTCGGACGTGCCGCCAACGTCTCATCCTCTTTCGGTTGTGAACGTCTTCCGGCCGGACGTGGCGCGGCCCTCGCTGCCGCTCGACGACGCGTTCGCCAACGCGCCGGAGCGCGATGCCGACCTCTTCCGCGTTCCGCCGACCGGCGCCGCCGAGGAGTCTGCCGCGTGATAGACACGCTGCGGCTCACGGCCGAAGAGGCAAAAGGGTTGCTCGAGCGCGGGGAGGTCTCGGGCGCCGAGCTGCGCATGGCCTACCGCGAGGCGATCGACGCGCGGGACGAGGAGCTGCACTGCTTCCTGACGCTCGTCGACGGCGACGACAACGAAGGTGTCCCGATCGCCCTCAAGGACGTCATCTCGACGAAGGGCGTGCGCACCACTGCGGGCTCGAAGATCCTCGAGAACTACGTGCCGGTGTTCGACTCGACCGTTGCCGACCGCTGCAAGGCGGCGGGGTTGCAGCTGCTCGGGAAGACGAACACCGACGAGTTCGCCATGGGCTCGTCGACGGAGAACTCCGCCTACGGGCCGTCGCGGAACCCGTGGGATCCGGAGCGCGTTCCCGGCGGCTCGGGCGGCGGATCGGCCGCGGCCGTGTCCGCGGGCCTGGCCCCGTGGGCGCTGGGGTCCGACACAGGCGGATCGATCAAGCAGCCGTCGGCGCTTTGCGGAAACGTCGGCCTACGGCCGACGTACGGCACGGTCTCGCGGTACGGGATCGTCGCCTTCGCGTCCAGCCTCGACCAGGTCGGGCCGGTGACGAAGACCGTTCGCGACAACGCGCTCCTCTACGGGATCATCAGCGGCCGCGACGACTGCGACTCGACGACGGTCGAGGTTCCGCCCGTCAAGCTGCCCGAGGCGGAGGACCTGAAGGGTCTGCGCGTCGGGGTCCCAAAGGAGTTGAACGAGGCCGAGGGGATCGAGCCCGGTGTCGCAGAGGCGGTGCGCCGCGCGATCGATCTCTGCGCCCAGCTGGGTGCGGAGGTCAGCGAGTGCGAGCTGCCGCGCTCCGTCGAATACGGGCTGCCGTGCTACTACCTGATCGCTCCGGCCGAGGCGTCCTCCAACCTCGCCCGCTACGACGGCGTTCGCTACGGGCTTCGCGTTCCCGCGGACAACTATTACGAGATGGTCGCGCGCACGCGTGACGCCGGCTTCGGCGACGAACCGAAGCGGCGGATCATGCTCGGGACGTACGCGCTCTCCGCCGGCTACTACGAGGCCTACTACGGTCAGGCCCAGAAGGTACGAACGGTGATCGCGCGCGAGTTCGCTGCGGCGTTCGAGCGCTTCGACGTCCTCGTCAGCCCGACTTCTCCGACCGTTGCCTTCAAGATCGGCGAGAAGGCGGAGAGCCCGCTGGCCATGTACCTCACGGATGTCCTGACGATCCCGCCGAACATGGCCGGGCTGCCGGGACTCTCGATTCCGTGTGGCCTATCCGAGGGATTGCCGGTCGGTCTGCAGCTGATCGGCCCGCAGTTCTCCGAGAACACGCTCTTCCGCACCGGCCACGCGCTCGAGCGCACAATCGGCTTCGACACCGTGCCGGAACGGCTGCGATGAGGATCAGTGGTCATGCCTGAGTGGGAACCGGTCATCGGCCTCGAGATCCACGTGCAGCTCAAGACGCACACGAAGATGTTCTGCGGCTGCGAGGCAGGCTTCGGAGGCGAGCCGAACACGCGCACGTGTCCCGTCTGCCTTGCCTTTCCCGGAGCGTTGCCGGTGCCGAACCAGACTGCCGTCGAGTGGACGATCAAGCTCGGGCACGCCCTCAACTGCCGGATTGCCGAGCGCGCGGTCTTCCACCGCAAGAACTACTTCTATCCCGACAATCCCAAGGGGTACCAGATCTCGCAGTACGACGAGCCGTTGTGCATCGACGGCTCCTTTGTCGTGCCGGGCCCCGAACGTGACAGCGAGGTCGGCATCGTGCGTGCACATCTCGAAGAGGACGCGGCGAAGACGATCCACGTCGGCGGTGCGACCGGCCGCATCGTCGGATCGGCGCACTCGAACGTTGACTTCAACCGCGGCGGCACGCCGCTCGTCGAGATCGTGACGCGGCCGGACCTCCGCTCCGCGGACGAGGCGAAGCGCTTCCTGCAGCTCCTGCGCCAGACCATCGTCGAGCTCGGCATCTCGGATGCGGAGATGGAGAAGGGGACGCTGCGTGCGGACGCCAACGTCTCCGTGCGCGAGGTGGGGGAGACGGCCTACCGCACACGCACCGAGCTCAAGAACATGAACTCGTTCAGCCACATCGCCCGTGGGATCGAGGCGGAGGTGCGGCGGCAGATCGAAACGTGGGAGTCCGGCGGCGAGGTCGTCCAGGAGACGCTCGACTATGAGGTGAAGTCGGATACGGTCACGCCGCGGCGGCGTAAGGAAGAGGCGGACGACTACCGCTACTTCCCGGAGCCGGATCTCGTCCCGCTGGAGCCGGAGCGCGAGCTGGTCGATCGTCTCCGCGAGCAAGTCCCGGAGCCGCCGGCTAAGCGAATCCACGAGCTGGCTGGCGTCGTCGGTTTCGACCCCGCGCTCGATCTCGTCACGACCGGAAACGAGCGGAAGGCACGCCTGCTCGTCGACAACGGCCTCGATTGGCCGACTGCGGCAAACATCGCCATGAATCAGCTGTCGTCCATTGACCCGCTGCCGGAGAACGGCGCGGCGCTCGTGGCAGTGATCAAGCAGAGAGAACGGATCACGCGCGAGGCGTACAACGCATCCTTCGCCTCGAGCGCGACGACCTTAATCGCGGTCGACGACGTACTGGCACAGGTCGCGATCAGCGATGCGTCTGAGCTGGGACCGCTCGTCGACCGGATCCTGGCCGATAACCCCGGCCAGGTCGCCGCGTACAAAGGCGGCAAGGAGGGCTTGCTCGGTTTCTTCGTCGGCCAGGTGATGAAGGAGACGCAAGGGAAGGCCGACCCCAAGGTCGTCAACGAACTGCTGCGCTCGAGGCTGTCCCCTTAGATGAGCCCGCAGTAGCGGGCGGTGTTCGGCCAGGGATAGAAGCCCCGGCCGCTGCGGTGCGCACGCTCCGCAGCCCACATCTGCTCGAGCGGCGTCCAGTGGTCGGCCGTCCCCTTGCGTGAGAGCAGCCCGCCGCCGTACGTGCGCTGGAAGCCGAGATCCATCTGCAGGCCCCCGTAGTACGGCGGATTCGGATCGTTCCACGCACCTTCGTAGTGGTGGATGCAGAGCCACTGGCGCTTATGGGGTGGATTCTGGGCGTGGTTGCGCGTCTTGAGCGCCACGCGCTTCCAGACCGCGATCTTCGCCTGCACGTCGGCGGGCGGGTCCTTGAGGTCGCGAGTGAGTGCGCGGCCCATCGTGCGCTGCCACCGCCACGTTTCGTGGCGGTATCTGTCGATCTGCCTCTGGATCTCCCGCTGGTCCACCTGGGGTGCCGCCGTCTCGGTCTGCGTTTCTGGAGGCGGTTCGGGCGTCGTCTCCGCCTGGAGAGTTGCAGCGCCGGCCAGCGCGACCCCGAGGGCGCAGGCGCACGCGAACGCGAGTGTGAGTTTGGAACGCATCTGAGTGATCCCCCCGGATCAACGCCGCCTCGCGACTGTGCCGCAGCTTGAGGACGGCTAGTTGTGTCGAAGGGATAAGACTGCCCCGCGGCTGCAGAAGTTAGAGCTTGCTCGTGTCGATTGCCTCGAAGCGGCCGGGTAGTAAGGTCGTGTGCGCATGATTCGTGCCGTTGCGCTTGCCGCAGCTACGGCGCTGGTGGCGCTTCCCGCCGCCGGTGGAGCCCGCTCGACCGATTACGCATCGGTGGCCCTCAACGTATTGCCGCCAGGCCAGTCGGGAGATCTGCTGTTCCCGGCTACCGCCACCGATCAATTGAAGCTCTACGACGGGCTCACACCGCGCGGCGGCGACGTGCGCGCAGCCGATCTCACAAGGTACTTCAAGCCCGAAGGATTCGGCGTGAGCGGAAAGGTCGTGCGCACCGAGCATCCGCGCGCCGGACTGCGCATCCTGCGCGACCGCTGGGACGTGCCGCACGTGTACGGACGCACACGCGCTGACGTCGAGTTCGGTGCCGGGTACGCAACGGCCGAAGACCGCTTCGTCCTGATGGAGCTCTTGCGTGGTCCAGGCCGTCTGGCGGCACTCGACGCACCCGGCCTGGATCCGTTCGCCCTTGCCACTTCCGGACGGCAGTTCGTCCCGACGGAGGCCACCGAGGAGCGAGTCGCCCAGCAGTTGCAGCTCGTGCGTTCCGCAGGCCGGAAAGGGCGGCAGCTGTATGCCGATGTGCGTTCGTACGTCGCAGGCATCAACGCCTACTACAAGAAGCGGAACCAGGGACTACGGCCGTGGACGACCACCGACGTGATCGCCGTGGGCTCGCTGCTGGGTGCGAATCTCGGCGTCGGCGGTGGTGACGAGACGCGCCGGTCGATGTTCTTCGACGCACTCCGCCGGCGTGTCGGCGCTGAGCGAGCTCCGGCGCTCTGGGATTGGTTGGCGCAGAAGCAGGATGCCGCGACGCCTGTCAGCGTCGACGGCCGCTTCGCGTACGACTCGGGGCCTGCGCTCCAGAGCGGGAACGCCCTGCTGATGGACGGGAGCTTCCAGCCGGGCAGCTCTTCGCCGCCGGCGTTCCACTTCGCAAATCCCGTGGCGGCGAGCAACGCCCTGCTCGTGTCCGCGCGCCGCTCCGCAACCGGTCACCCGCTCTTCGTCGCCGGGCCGCAGGTCGGGTACACGTACCCGGAGCTCCTGCTCGAGCTCGACCTCCACGGAGGCGGCATCGACGCCCGCGGCGCGTCGTTCCCGGGCCTCAGCTTCTACATTCTGCTCGGGCGAGGCAAGGATTTCGCCTGGAGCGCGACCTCCGCCAACTCGGACATCGTCGACCAGTACGCCGAGACGCTCTGTGGCGGAGACGACGTCCACTACATGTACAAAGGCGAGTGCCGCGCGATGACGACCTTCGACGCCGGCGTCCTCAAGGGCACGGCCTCGGAGCCGGACCGGGAGATCGTCTTCCGAGAGACGGTGCACGGGCCGGTGCTGGGCTACGCGAAGTCCGAGGACGGAACGCGGGTCGCAATCTCCACGAAGCGATCTACGCGCGGGCGAGAGCTCCTCTCTGCACTCGCGTTCCAGGACCTGAATACGAACCGCGCGCACGACCCGCAGAGCTTCTTCCGGGCAATGAACCAGCTCGAGTTCACCTTCAACTGGTTCTACGCGGACAACCGGGACATCGCGATGTTCTCGAGCGGACGCTTACCGATTCGTGCCGCGAACGTCGGCAGCGGGCTTCCGACGAAGGGAACGGGCGAGTACGAGTGGCGGGGTTTCCTGCCGCTCAGCCGGCACGTGCGCGGGATCAATCCCCGCTCGGGCGTGATCCTCAACTGGAACAACAAGCCGGGTCTAGGGTTCTCGTCGTCCGACGACAACTGGTCGTTCGGCCCGGTGCAGCGCGTCCAGCTGCTCCGGAACGCCGTCGCCCGGAAAAAGGTGCACACGCTCGCATCGCTGACCGGCGCAATGAATCGCGCTGCGACACAGGATCTCCGCACCGTCGCGGTGCTCCCTGTGCTCCAGCGCTACCTCGCCGGCAGCGCGCCGAGCGCCTTCGACAACCAGCTCTTCACCGTGCTGTCCAACTGGCTGAAAAACGGCGCAAGCCGGCTCGACGGCGACCTCGACGGGAAGATCGACGATCCCGGTGCCGCGATCATGGACGCCGTCTGGCCCAGGCTGGCGGACATCCTGATGCGGCCGACGCTCGGCCCGCTCACCGACCGCCTCAAGGCACTCCTCGGGGTCGACGACTTCGCCAATCCGCACGGCTCGTCGTACTTCGGCGGCTGGTACGGCTACGTCGTTCGGGATCTGACCGACCCGGCTCCCACCTTCTGCGGCGGCGGCGACCCCGGGCGCTGCCGGGCCTCGCTGTGGGCGGCGATCGACACGGCGGGATCCGCTCTCGCCGCCGCGCAAGGGCCGGACCCGACACGCTGGCGCGCCGACGCCACCGGTGAGCGAATCACGTTCGGCTTCCTGCCGATGACCGCGCGCTGGACGAACCGCCCAACCTTCCAGCAAATCATCAGCTTCGACAGCCACAGGCCGCGCTAGTCTCAGGTCGATGGCCGAGAAGCGCTACCTGCTGACGCCGGGGCCCACGCCCGTGCCGCCCGAGGTGCTTGCGGAACTCGCCAAGCCCGTCATCCATCACCGCGAGCGGGACTATCGCGAGATCTATGAGCAGTGCCTCGTCCGCTTGCGTGAGGTCTACCGCACGCAGAACGACGTCCTCATGTTCACCGCCTCCGGAACGGGGGCGTTCGAGTCGGCGGTGGCGAACCTGACGTCGCCCGGCGACCGGCAGCTCGTCATCTCGGCGGGGAACTTCGGCGAGCGCTGGGCCGGAATGGCGAAGGCCTTCGGCGCCGACCTCGTGCACACGCGTCTCGAATGGGGGGAGACCCCGGAGCCGGACGATCTGCGCGCCGCCCTCGCCGCCGCCGACGACGTTCGCGTCGTCTACCTCACTCACTCGGAGACCTCGACCGGTGTCGTGTGCGATGTCCAGGCGCTCGCGGCCGTCGCCAAGGAGACGGGGGCGCTCGTCGTCGTCGATGCGGTGTCCAGCCTCGGCGCCGTTCCGCTCGAGACCGATGCGTGGGGGATCGACGTCGTCGTCTCGGGGTCGCAGAAGGCGCTGATGTGTCCACCCGGTGTCGCGTTCGCCTCCGTCTCATCGGCGGCGCTGGAGGCGGCCGCCCACTCCACTGCTCCGCGCTACGTCATGGACTGGGAGCGCACGCGCAAGGCGCAGGCGAAGCTCGACGCCCCCTTCACGCCGGCGATCTCGATCGTTCGCGCGCTGAACGTCGCTCTCGGCATGTTGCTCGAGGAAGGTCTCGAGGCGGCGTTCGACCGTCATGCGAGGCTCGGCCGCGCGTGCCGCGAAGGAGCGAAGGCGATGGGGCTCGAGCTGTTCTCCCCGGACGAAGAGCGATCGGCGGTCGTGACCGCAATTCGCGCGCCGGACGGCGTCGACGCGACGGAGATAGTCAAAGGATTGCGTGACCGCTTCGGGATCACGATCGCCAACGGCCAGGGCGACCTGAAGGGAAAGATCTTCCGCATCGGCCACATCGGCTGGTTCAACGTCTTCGACATCACCACCGCGCTCGCGGCGGTCGAACTCGTCCTCACAGACGCGGGCGCGGAGATCGAGCGCGGTGTCGGAGTCACCCGCGCGCTCGAAGCTTGGGCCGAGCACACGCCCGTTTGAGCAAGGTCCTCGTCCGCGAAGAGATCGCGGAGGCGGGTATTCGCCTCCTGCGCGAGCGCGGCTTCGAGGTCGACGTCGACGGCGACTCCGACCTCGCCGAAGTGATCGGTCGCTATGACGCGATCATCGTCCGCTCGGCGACGAAGGTGACGGCGGATCTGATCGCGCGCGCGGACAACCTGAAGGTGATCGGACGCGCAGGAGTCGGCGTCGACAACGTCGACGTCGAGGCCGCGACGCGGCGCGGAATCGTCGTGGCGAACGCACCGGAGTCGACGGTCATCTCCGCGGCGGAACACACGATCGGCCTGCTCGTAGCGCTGACGAGAAACATCCCCCAGGCCCACGCGGCGCTCAAGCAGGGCCGGTGGGAGCGGAAGGCCTACGGCGGGGTGGAGCTAGCTGACAAGACGCTCGGCGTTCTCGGCTTCGGCCGAATCGGCCAGCAGGTCGCCCGTCGTGCCGCGGGCCTTGGCATGCGGGTCGTCGCGTACGACCCCTTCGTCTTGCCCGACCGGTTCCGCGAGCTCGGGGTCGAGCGAGTGGAGGACGCGGAGGGGGTCTACGCGGCCGCGGACTTCCTGACGCTGCATCTGCCGCTGACCGATGAAACGCGCAAGTCGATCAACGCGGAAGCGTTCGCGAAGATGCGCGACGGCATCCGGATCGTCAACGCCGCGCGTGGCGAGCTCGTCGACGAGGATGCGCTGCTCGAGGCGCTGAAGTCGGGCAAGGTCGGCGGCGCCGCGCTCGACGTGTTTTCCACGGAGCCTTACTCCGGGCCCTTGCTCGACCTGGACAACGTCGTCGCCACGCCGCATCTCGCCGCATCGACCGAGGAGGCGCAGGATCGAGCGGGCGTGATCATCGCGGAGCAGGTGGCGGCTGCACTCGAAGGCGGCCTCGTGACGAACGCGGTCAACATCCCCGTGATCGGTGCGGAGGATCTCGAGGTGCTCGGGGCGTACATCCCGCTCGCCGCCAAGCTCGGGCGCCTGGTCATGGAGCTCGCGAAAGGGCGCGTCGAGGAGCTGCGGCTCACCTACTTCGGGGCGTTGGCCCAGTACGACACCCGGCTGCTGACGGTCGCCGCGTTGAACGGCGCTTTCCAGGGACGCTCCGACCAGCCGGTGAACTACGTCAACGCGCCGATGATCGCGGCCGAGCGCGGCGTGGAGGTGCGCGAGGAGCGGAGCAGTTCTGCCCGTGACTACACGAACCTCGTGCGCGTCGAGGCCGTCTCGGGCGGACAGCCCCTGCGCGTGGCCGGCACGACGATGGGCAACGACAACCGGCTCTGGCTCGTCAGTGCGCTGGGGTTCGAGCTCGACATGGAGCTCGCGCCTCTCCTCGTCGTGTTTCGTTACGACGACGTGCCGGGCGTGATCGGCAAAGTGGGGACGCTCCTCGGCGAGGCAGGCATCAACATTGCCAACATGACCGTGTCGCGAACCCGCCAGGGCGGCCAGGCGCTGATGACTCTGTCGATCGATTCACCCGCGCCACCGGAACTGGTGGAGCAGATCCACGCGGAGTTCGATGACGCCCGCTTCATCTCGCTGGAGTGAGTTCAGGGCGAACGGCGGCCTCTGGGTGGTCGCGCAGTTCGCGCTGATGGCCGGCATCACCGCAGCGTGGCTGCTGCCGCCCGACTGGCCGGATGAGGTCCGGTTGCCGCTGAAGATCCTCGGAATCCTCCTCGTCGTCGCGGGCCTCGTGCTGGCGTTCTGGGCGCATCGCTCGCTCGGCCGCGCGTTCACGCCGTACACGAGCCCACCCGCGGGCGCAGAGCGCGTGGAGGCGGGGCCCTACCGGCTGGTGCGCCATCCAATGTACGGCGGAGGGATCCTCTTGTTCGCCGGCATCTCGCTTGTTTTCAGCATCACGGCGCTCGTGCTCACGATCGCGCTCGCGATTCTCTGGCGCGCGAAGTCGGGCGTCGAAGAGCGCGTCCTCGCGGCGCGGTTCCCCGAGTACGACTCCTACCGGTTGCGAACCCCGCGCCGCTTCTTCCCGGGGATCTACTAGGCCGGGTCGGTTGCGCCTAGTGTGCAGTCGTGTGGCCTGACGCGGTAGAGCGCATCGCAGCGTTCCTGCGGGCCTCGGGCGTGGAGGGACGGCTCGAGGAGCTGCTCGCCGGGGCCGGCCCGCCGTCCGGACAGAAGCTGCGCGCGGACGCATTCGACGGAGACGGCGGAGCCGTCGTCGCGCTCGTTCCGGCCGATCGCGGCGTCGACACGCGGAAGCTCGCTGTCGCCGCCGGTTGCCGGGACGTGCGGCCCGCGCCTGCGGCCGCCTTTCCGTTCGAAGGAGCGCGGGTCTTCATGGATCAGTCGGTCCTGTCGTCCAACGCCGTCTGGCTGGAGGCGGGCTCGCCGCGTCACGTGCTCGGGTTGTCTCCGGCCCAGATCGCCCGGGTGACCAGGGCGGAAACCGCAGACCTCCTCCGGGAAGGCTAGAACGGGGGAGGTCGACGGCGTGCCTCGAGGGTAGAATTCGGCTCCGGCCCAGTCCTCCTCTCAAAGGAGAAACTCTTTTGCAGGAACTCGCGAAGATCTGGATGAACGGCGAGCTCATTGATTGGGCCGACGCCAAGATCCATGTCGGATCACACGGACTCCACTACGGCTCCGGCGTGTTCGAGGGGATCCGCGCGTACGAGACGCCGAAAGGCAGTGCTGTCTTCCGGTTGACCGAGCACCTGCAGCGCCTGCAGAACTCCGCGCAGCTCCTCAACATGAAGCTCCCGTACACGGTCGACGAGCTTCGATCGGCGTCGATGGAGCTCATCGGCGCGAACGGCGTCTCCGAGTGTTACCTCAGACCGATTGCATTCTTCGGCTACGGCGAGCTAGGCGTCTCTGCGGGGAGCAATCCTGTCGACGTCGTGATCATGAGCTGGCCCTGGGGGGCTTACCTCGGCGCCGATGCCCTGACGACCGGCATCCGGGCGAAGATCTCGTCGTGGACTCGGGTTGGGCCGAACGTCATCCCGCACGCCGCGAAGGCAACAGGCATCTACCTGAACTCGATGCTTGCGGTCATGGAGGCGAACCGTGCCGGTTACGACGAGGCGATCCTGCTCACAGACGGTGGCTTCATTGCAGACGGCTCCGGCGAAAACGTGTTCATCGTCAAGGACGGGACGATCTACACGCCGGATCTCTCGGCGTCGATTCTGCGAGGCATCACGCGCGACACGATCATCCAGATCGCGCAGGACCTCGGCTACTCGGTCGTGGAGAAGCAGCTGATCCGCACCGATCTCTATCTCGCGGACGAGGTCTTCATGACCGGTACCGCGGCCGAGGTGACGCCGCTGCGCGAGGTCGACGATCAGCTCATCGGCCCGCCCGGGCCCGTCACGCTGGCGATCCAGAAGGCCTACCTCGACACCGTGCGCGGCGGAAGCGAGCGCTGGTCCCACTGGCTCGAGTACGCATCGACGGAGCCGGCGCGAGCCAAGGCATGACCGAAGCAGTCCGGGAGATCCCACTCTCCCGGCCGTGGCTCGACGAGCGTGAGGAGGAGCTCGTCCTCGAAGTGCTGCGGTCCGGCCGCCTGTCGCTCGGTCCGTGGATCGACCGCTTCGAGGAGCAGATTGCCGAGCGAGTCGGCGCCCCCTACGCGGCGGCGCTCTCCAGCGGCACGGCCGGATTGCACCTGCTCTGCAAGATCGCAGCGCTCGGACCCGGTGACGAGGTGATCACGTCGCCGCTCTCGTTCGTCTCCTCGGCGAACTGCTTCATCCTCGAGGGTGCGACGCCCGTTTTCGCGGACGTCGACCCGGTCACGCTCAATCTCGACCCGGCTGCGGTCGAGGCGGCGATCACGGACCGCACCCGCGCGATCGTGGCAGTCGACATGTTCGGGTTGCCGTGCGAGCTAGACGAACTGCGGACGATCGCCGACCGCCGCGGCCTCACGCTGATCGAGGACGCGTGCGAGTCTCTCGGTGCGGAGTATCGCGGCCGGCCCCTCGGAGCGCATGGCCCTTCAGCGGTCTTCGCGTTCTATCCGAACAAGCAGATGGCGACCGGCGAAGGTGGAGTCGTCACGACTCACTCCGAAGAGGAGTGGCGGTTGCTGCGCAGCCTCCGTAACCAGGGACGTTCATATGACGGAGGGGGCGGCTGGTTTCATCACGTCCGGCTCGGCCTGAACTACCGCTGGACGGACGTTCAGGCTGCGATCGGGCTCGCACAGCTGGAGAAGCTCGACCGGATCCTCGAGCTCCGCGAGGCAGCGTCCCGGCGCTACGGCGAGCTGTTGGACGATGTCGATGGTGTCGAAGCCCCGTCCGCCGCCGACGCCGATCACAAGCGTTCGTGGTTCGTGTACGTGGTGAAGCTCGAGGCCGGGCTCGACCGCGCCGCGGTGATGGACGCTCTGAGGCGGGAGGGAGTCGCGACGGCCGAGTACGTTCCGTGCATCCATCTGCAGCCGTACATGCGCGAGCGGTACGGGTTTGCGCCGGGCCTTTGCCCCGCCGCAGAGGACGCTTCGAGCCGAACGCTCGCGCTGCCGTTCTTCACGCAGATCGACGCCTCCGACCAGGACCGTGTCGTCGAGGTGCTGAGCGCCGCAGTCGCAAACGCCGCGTAGCCTGCGCCCCCGGTGGCGCTCTAGTCGCCCCCTTTCCGGTTGCCTTGTTGGCCGCGGCGAAGACGCGGCTTTGCAGCGTCTTGAGCGTGAGCGGCTTGCGGCATCCCGAAGGACGGGGCTCTCCTCGACGAGACACTCGCGCTAGGCAGAAGCGGCAAGTAGCGCCTCGCCCTGCTGGATGTAACGGGTCGCGCCGACCTTGCGGTAGAACGCGAGCGCCTTCTGGAGCTCGGCTTCGCCCTCGGCTCTCTGCCCCGCCTCGATGAGGTCTTCGGCCGCGCAGAGGCGCGCCTCGGCTTCAAACGTCGGCGAGCCGAAGGCGGCGAAGAGGTCGGCGGCACGGCTGAAGTCTCCGCCCGCCCCGGCCAGGGCGACCTCCCTCCAGGGGCTCTCGGGCGCCCTTTCCACGAGGTCAAGCACCTGCTGCCGAAGCCCCAGTTGCCGTGCGACGGGATTGAACATCCAGAAAATTGCAGCGTTCTCGACGTGCTCCCCGACGAGCTCGATTGCTTCTCTAGCGAGCGCCTGCGCCTCGTCGATCTTGCCGAGCAGCGCGAGGCCACGCGCGGATTGGACCAAGCCGGGCAGCAGCGTTTGAAGATCCTTGATCTGTCGTGCCAGCTCGAGAGATCGGCGGTAATCGTCGAAAGCGCCGTCGCGGTCACCGCGAGCGAGACGCAGGTAAGCCCGAATCTCGCGGGCCGAGGCTTCGAGATAGTGGGGCGAGGATGCGCACTCGGCGATGAACTCCTCGGCGGCTCGGCCTGCTTCGTCCCAGTGCCC
>JBGPYI010000209.1:0-3038 GCA_041493175.1 Gaiellaceae bacterium
GCACGATGTTCTCCGTGACCGTCATGACCGGGATGAGCATGAAGTGCTGGTGCACCATCCCGATCCCGAGCTCGATGGCGTGCTTCGGCGAGTTGATCGCCACGGGCTTCCCGTTCATGAGGATCTCGCCCGAGTCGGCGGTGTAGAGCCCGTAGAGGATGCTCATCAAGGTCGACTTGCCGGCGCCGTTCTCGCCGAGCAAGGCATGCACCTCGCCGCGCCGCAGGTCGAAGTCGACGTGGTCGTTCGCGAGCACGCCGGGGAATTCCTTCGTGATTCCGCGCAGCTCGAGGACGGGGGGGTCGGCCATCAGGGCGCGATTCTAAGTGGGAAATGAAAGAGCGGGCCCGAGAGCCCGCTCTTTCAGCGGACCGTTGCTATTGGTCGTTACCCGACGTTCTTCGGCGGCTTGATCTTGCCGGCGATGATCTGGGCCTTCATCTTGTCGAGCTGGGTCAGCCAGGCCTTCGGAATCTTGGCCTTCGCGCTGATCTTGCCCAGCGCGACGCCCTTGTTCTTCAGGTTGAAGACGAGGTCGCCGCCGCGCTTGTAACCCTTGCCGGTCATCGCTCCCTTGACCGCGAGGAAGATCCCGGTGTCCACCCTCTTCACGGCGCTCGTGAGGATGTAGCTGCCGAGGAACGACTGGTCGACGTCGACGCCGACGCCCCAGCGGCCGCGCTCTTTGGCCGCGTCGAGGGCACCGAGGCCGCACGGACCGGCCACGCTGAACACCACCTGTGAGCCTCCGTCGATCTGGTTCGTGGCGACGCTCTTGCACTTCGCCTGATCGATGAAGTCCTGCGAGTAGCCGATCTGGACCGTTGTACCCGGGACGCACTTTTGCGCCCCTGCCTTGTAGCCGGCGAGGAACGTGTCGACGGGTGGGATCTTGATGCCGCCCACCGCGCTGATGTTCTTGTTCCCGCTCCTCGCAGCGACCTTCGCGGCCAGACAGCCGATGAGGTAGCTGTTCTCCTGCGTGGCGTACGTCAACCCTTCGACGTTCGTGTGCTTCCTCTTGAAGGCGGCGACCCCCTGATCCGTGATCGCGAACTTCGTGTTCGGGAACTGATCCGCCACGTCTTCCGTGGCATCCGACAGCAGGAAGCCCGCCGAGATGACGATGTTGTACCCACCTCGTGCCAGCGAGGCCATGTTCGGCAGGTAGTCACCCGCGGATCGGGACTCGACCGCGCGATACTGGATCTTCAGGACCTTCGCCGCCCGCTTCATTCCGGTCAGCTGGTTCTGGTTGAAGCCCTTGTCGTTGAAGCGGCCGACGTCACTGACCAGCCCGGCCTTGAACGCCGCCTGGGGTGCCGCAGCTCCGCTGGCCACAAAGCCCACGGCCGTGAGCACCACGGCAATGAGGGCTGCCAGGCCAAACGGCAGCAATCGATGCTTGCTCAAAAGACTCTCCTCCTCCTCGAGACCCACCTATTCATCAAGGGCGATGCTACTGCCTGCCGCCCCCCTTTCACCTGTAAGACGGCCAACCGCGCCCTATGGTTAGGTCGTGGCGCTGAGCGAAGCGGTCGAGTTCGACCCCTCGGATCCAGGGTTCCTCGCGGATCCCTATCCGATGCTGAACGCCCTCCGCGAGAGCACGCAGGTCTTTTACGACGCCGGCCGCGAGCGCTGGTTCGTCTCCCGGCACGAGGACGTCCGGAGCTGTCTCCGTGACAAGCGGCTCGGACGCAACTTTCGGCACGTCATGGAGCCCGAGCAGATCGGCGTGTCACCCTTCGACCCTCGCTGGCAGCCCTTCTGGGACGTCGAGCGCTGGAGCCTCCTCTGGCTCGAGCCGCCCGACCACACGCGGATCAGGAAGCTCGTCGCGGCGGCGTTCACGCCCCGGAGCGTCGAGGCACTGCGCGAGCCGGCCCGTGAGCTCGCGCGCGAGCTCCTGGAGCCGCTCGCCGAAGCCGGTGAGACGGAACTGCTCTACGACTACGGGCAGCCCAACTCGATCTCCGTGATCTGCCGGATGCTCGGCGTCCCGCTCGACCGCCACCGCGACCTGCTCGATTGGTCGCACTGCATGGTCAAGATGTACGAGTTCGACGTGCCGCTAGAAGCCGCCATGGCTGCGGCGGTGGCGGCCGGGGAGTTTCGCGACTACGTGCGCGAGCTGATTCGCGAGCGGCGGGCGGACCCGCGCGACGACATGGTCACCTCCCTCGTCCAGGCAAGGGTCGACGGCGGCCGCCTGTCGGACGACGAGATCGTCAGCACCGTGATCGTGCTGCTGAACGCGGGCCACGAGGCTTCCGTCAACACGCTTGGGAACGGGATGCTTGCCTTCGCAAGGCATCCGGATCAGTGGCAGCGCGTCGTGGATGGCTCCGTCCCTGCGGCTGCAGCCGGTGAGGAGATGATCCGCTTCGACCCACCGCTGCAGCTCTTCGAGCGCTGGGTCCTCAGTGATGACTTCACGATCGGCGACGTGTCGATCCCGCGCGGAGCGAAGATCGCACTGCTCTTCGGCGCTGCGAACAGGGATCCGCGCGTATTCGAGCGACCCGACGAGTTCGACATCGGACGCGAGAACGCGCTGCAGCACATCGGCTTTGGCGGCGGCATCCACGTCTGCATCGGGGCACCCCTCGCCCGGATCGAGCTCGAGGAGAGCCTCGAAGCGCTTCGAAGCTCGTGGCCGGACTTTCAGCTCGTGGAAGAACCGAGAAGAACCGGCGCATTCGTCATCTGGGGCCTCGAGGCGTTGCGACTGGCGCGAGTCTGACCGAGCGAAAGCTGCGCTTTCGCTCGGGGTGAGGTACGGCGCTTTGCGCGGAACGTGCGCGGGCGGAGCCCGCGCACTCTTCTGGGGTTGCTGGTGTGCTTTTTGGGGTCGTCCGCGGGCGGTGGCGCTTTGCGTCCCCGCCCGCGTGAGGTCGGCCTGCGGTTAGAGCGGCTGCGCCTGCTCTAACCTCCGGCCCTCGGTGGGGCCGGTGAACGCGCGTCCAACCCGGACCACCAAGGCCGGAGGCTAAGGCACGCGCAGCGGGCTTAGCCGCAGGCGAACCGATGCGGGC
>JBGPYI010000049.1:0-10543 GCA_041493175.1 Gaiellaceae bacterium
ATCGAGCCGAGGCGCGCGGCGCTCGCAGGGTCACGGTCCGTTCCGACGACCAGCCGGAGCTCGAGGTCTCCGGCGAGCGGTCGTTCCGATATCTCGTCAACGAGGACGCGGGCTGCTTCGACGTCACGCAGTTCATGGGGATCGTCCAGCCGAGCAAGGCGCCCATGCACAGCCATTCCTACGACGAGGTCGGCTACATCGTCGAGGGGGAGGGAATCGCCCATGTCGGCGGCCGTTCGATGCCGCTCCGGCCTGGCTCGTGCTTCCATCTGCCGCCGGGCGAAATCCACTGTATCGAGAACAGCGGGAGCACCGAAATGCGGATCCTGGGCGTGTTCCACCCGGCCGGAAGTCCGGCCTCCCGCTCGTACGAGGACAACAACGAGGGCCGGAAGTCGTCAAAAGGTCTGGGCAACAAACCGGACGCCTCGTGCTGGAGGGGCCGGCGAAGGAGCTGCTCGCGCACGAGGACCTGAGAAAGGCCTACCTTGGCCGTTGAGGCGGCGACGCTGGCCGCGCGCTGCCGGCACCGCTTCCCGATTTTCGAGCGCCAGGTCTACATCAACTCCTGCTCGCAAGGCGCGCTCTCGGACGCCGTCCGTGCGGCCTACGCGCAGTACCTGGATGACTGGGACGACAAGGGTGCTCCCTGGGAGTACTGGGTCGACCGCCAGGAAGCCGCGCGCTCGGCGTTCGCCGGGCTCGTGAACGCCGCGCCGGACGAGATCGCCGTGACGACATCACTCTCCGCAGGGGTGAGCGCGCTCGCGAGCGGCCTACGCTTCGCAAAACGATCGAAGGTCGTCCTCACCGACTGGGAGTTCCCGACCATCGGGCAGATCTGGCACGCGCAGGAAGCCCGCGGTGCGAGGGTCTCACACGTTCGAGCCGCAGACGACGGGACGATTCCGCTCGAGCACTTCGAGCGCGCGATCGACGACGACACGCTGATCGTCGCTCTCACGCATGTCTGTTACCGCAACGGCGCGATGCTGGACGTGCCCGCGATCGTCGAGCTCGCGCACGAACGCGGCGCGCTCGTCCTGTTGGATGCGTTCCAGGCAATCGGCTCGCTGCCGGTCGACGTTGCCGAGCTCGGCGTCGACTTCCTCGGCGCCGGCGTGCTCAAGTATCTGCTCGGCTCGGCCGGTCTCGGCTTCTTCTACTGCCGGCGCGATCTCGTCGAGCGTGTCTGGCCGACGCAGACCGGCTGGTTTGCAGACGAGAACATCTTCGCGATGGACCACACCGACTACTCACCGGCGCACACTGCGGCGCGCTTCCAGTCGGGGACGCCGCCGGTGCCCTCGATCTATGCGGGCATAGCCGGGATCGAGCTGATGCAGGAGATCGGGATCGCCGAGACACGTGAGCATGTGCTCGGTCTCAACGCGCATCTGCTCGACGGGCTCGACGAACTGGGAGCCCAGGTCGCCACTCCCCGTGCGCCGGAACGGCGAGGCGCGCTCATCTGTGTCAAGTCCAGCGACGCCAAGGCACTCGTGACGGCCCTCGGCGACGAAGGCATCGTCACCTCGGAGCGAGACGACAACCTGCGCATCTCGGCGCACTGTTACAACACGGTGGAGGACGTCGACACGGTCCTCGCCGCGCTCCAGCGCCACCGCGCTCTGGTGGCGTAGCGATAGCATTTCTGCAATGCCGCGAATGAACAAGGGCGCCCTCGAGCGCCTGCAGGAGCGAATCCGCACCGCGGACCGCGGCTGGTTCTTCGCCGCGGTGGCCGACAAGGTCTCCGAGCGGCGGCAGGCCAGAGGGCTGTCGCAGCGTGAGCTGGCCGAGCTGGTCGGCACGACTCAGTCGGCGATCGCGCGGCTGGAGCGGGGAGGCCGACCGCCGCGGATCGACACGCTGCTGCGGATTGCCGATGCGCTCGAGTGCGACCTCGTCGTCGATCTGAAACCGCGCCGGCACTAGTCGGGGCAGTCTTGCCGGAAGGTGCCGAACGGATCGTCGTCGCTGCGCTCGGCGACTCGATTACGGAAGGCTCGCCCGGCTACGACTCACGCCGCGGCGGTGACGAGACGAGCCAGTGGGAATACTGGGCGGCGCGGATCGAACCGCGGCTTGCATTTCGCAACTGCGGGGTCTACGGCCAGCGCACAGACGAGATCATGGCCCGCCTCGACGACTGTGCGCGCGACGCGGACATGCTCGTCGTCCAGGGCGGCATCAACGACATCGCGCAGGGGCGGTCCGTGGAGGACACGGCGGCCAACCTGCGCGCGATGGTTCGGCGGGCCAAGGAACTCGGGCTGTGCGTCGCCCTCATCGACGTGCTGCCGTGGAACAACGGCTGGCCCGATGCGGAACCGCAGATCCGCCGGCTGAACGCGCTGATTGCCGAACTCGCGCGCGACGAAGGCATCCCGCTGCTCCCGTTCCACGACACACTCGAAGATCCCGACCGGCCGGGACGCATGCGCGCCGACTTGACTTCGGACGGAGACCATCCGTCAGTCGAGGGCTACCGCAGGCTCGGCGAAGTGGTCGCCCGGTTGGCGAACTACAGCTCGTAGACGTCGCCGTCGGCTGCGCGTTCGACGCCGTCGGGCAAAGGAAGCTCTTCGGGGCGATGGATGATGACGAGGCGGCGTGCGCCGGACTCCTCGAAGGCGGCAATGGCTTCGTCCGCCGACAGGTGACCGCGCAGGCCGTCGCCGCCCTCGCGACTTTCCTTCAGCGTCGCTTCGCAAAGGAAGAGGTCCGCGTCGCGTCCGACCTCGGCCAGTTGCGGGCTCGGCGCCGAGTCGCCCGAGTAGGCGAGCGTCGCCTTGCCGTCGGTCACCCGCAGCGCGTAGGTCTGCAGCTGGTAGTGCGGCACACGCACCGGCGTGATCGTCAGTCCGTCCGCCTCGAACGATTCGTCCTCGACGTACTCGTGCAGGTCGAACGCTTCGAACATGCCGGCGAAGCCCAGTTTCTCCCCGAAGTAGCCCAGCTCTTCCTTCCCGCCCGGCGGGAGCCACAGCTGGGGCGGCTGGACGTCACGGCCTGGCCCGAACATCGAGCCGAACGTCCAGGGCACCAGGTCTCCCCAGTGGTCGAGGTGGAAATGCGTGATCACGATCGCATCGACCCGGGGCCAGCCCTCTTGCTCGCGGAGGCGTGGGAGCACGCCCGGCCCGCAATCGAGCAGGACGCGTCCCGAGCCCTCGACCAGGTATCCGGACTGTGCGCCCCCGGGGTTCGGCCAGGCGGGCGAGCACCCGACGATCGTGAGCCTCACTTGCTCAGTGTGGCATAGTCCTCGCGTGGCAGAGGGCGCGGCCGATCTCCTGAAGCGGGTCCCGATCTTCTCCGACCTGGACAGGAAGGAGCTGGAACGGATCGCCGCGTCCATGAAGCAGCGGACGTTCAACGCGGGCGACACGGTCACGTCCGAGGGGCAGGGCGGCGTCGGCTTCTTCGTGATCGAAGACGGCGAGGCAACGGTGAGCGTCGGCGGGGACGAGCGCCGCCGGCTCGGCCCGGGCGACTACTTCGGCGAGGTGGCGCTGCTGAACGAAAGCGCCCGGACGGCGACGATCAAGGCCGAGACCGACCTCCGCTGCTACGGGCTGACCTCGTGGGAGTTCCGCCCGCTCGTCGAGACTCACGGCTCCATCGCGTGGAAGCTGCTCCAGGCGATGTCGAAGACCTACCAGAGCCCGGCCTAGGTCTTACGCGGGCCGTGCGGCAAGCTTCACCTTGACGGTGTGGCTCTTGCCTCCGCGCGTGTACGCAATGGAAATGGTGTCACCGGGACGGCGAGCGTTGATCGCTGCGCGCAGCTCGCTCGCCGACGTGATCCGCTTGCCCGCGGCTGCGGTGACGACGTCTCCCGCGTGCAGGTTCGCGCGCGCTGCCGGCGTGCCTGCTCGCACCTGACTAATCGCCGCGCCGGTCCGCGAAGAGGAATCGCGCAGGACAACGCCGAGGAAGGCGTGCTCGGCCTTCCCGCTCGAGATCAGCTGCGACGCGATCGAGCTGACGGTGTTCGACGGGATCGCGAAGCCGACGCCCTCGTTGCCGCCGGAGTTGCTCTCGATCTGAGAGTTGACGCCGACGACCTTGCCGCGTGCGTCGAGGAGCGGCCCGCCCGAATTGCCGTGGTTGATCGCGGCATCGGTCTGGATCGAGTTGTCGATCGCGAAGCGGTTCGGCGAGGTCATCTCCCGGTGTAGTGCGCTGACGATTCCGGACGTGACCGTTCCCTCGAGCCCGAACGGGCTGCCGATTGCGACGACCTCGTCCCCGACGACGAGATTGCTCGAGTCCCCGAGCGAGAGCGGAAACAGCTCGGACAAAGGCGCATCGACCTTCAGGACCGCGAGATCCGTTGACGCGTCGGTGCCGACGACACGCGCAGCGAAGGTCTTGCCGTTCCAAAATTTGACGGAGACCGAGCTCGTGCCGTCGACGACATGTGCGTTGGTGACGATGTGGCCGTCGCCGTCGTAGACGAAGGCCGAGCCTTGCCCCTGCGATGCCGTGATCTCGACCACGCCCTTGTGCGTGAGCCGGTAGATCGACTGCACGGACACGTTGGCACTGTTCGAGGTGGGCTGGGCATCGCTGACGGTGACCTGCCGCACGACTGTCTTTCCCTTCCCCGACGACAGCACGACGTAGGTGGCCGCGCCGCCGCCGGCGCCGATGCAGGCGCCGGCGACGAGCGCAGCCGCCAGGGTGACGGAGGGAGTCGTGAAGGGTCTCACGCCGTCCATCTGACCAGCGCTCCTTAAGATCCAGGTGAGACTCGGCTAAGAACTCGATAAGACCTCAGCTCACAAACTTCTTACGGCCGTCTTAACCCTGTCTTAGGGGTGGGTGGCACCTTCGACTTCGTGGCTTCCCGGGACTTGGAACCCCAACCGACCCTCCACTCGCGACGCCCAGGCCGGGCGGGACGTTCCCCCTCCGCCCGTTTGCCGGTTCTGTGCGCCGTCGCTGTCGCCGCCGCCCTTGTGACAGCGGCGGCGGCGCAGTCCACTGCCACGCGACGGCTTGAGACCCCGCAGCGCTCGGAGATTTCGCGTGCTTCGAGGCCGATCGTCGACGCTCAGGTGGCGGCGGCGAGCGTCAGCGCTTTCGCGCCGGTCGGTTACTGGGGCGGCCAGTACCGAACTTCCTCCGGCGAATCGGTCACGATTTATGCCTCCAACAGCTATCCGGTCGACCCGGCGCTGGGGCAGCGCTGGGCCGACTTCCTCGCCACCCTCGTTCACGGCTCGGAGCTCTCGACCGTCACGGTGCTGCTTGCGACGCCGACGCAGATCGCACGCACCTGCGGTGCGGGCGCGGTTGCCTGCTACAGCCCGCAAGGGGCGCTGCTTTACACGCCGGGCGAAGATCCCGGCAGCGACCTCTCCGCAGAGGCGGTGATCACGCACGAGTACGGCCACCACGTGGCAGCGAGCCGTTCCAACGCACCATGGTCCGCGCTCGACTGGGGGCCGAAGCGCTGGGCGTCTACGATGCAGGTCTGCGCGAAGGCGCGAAGCGGCGAGCTCGTTCCCGGCGCCGAAGATCCCAGCCAGTACACGCTGAACCCCGGCGAAGGCTGGGCCGAGACGTACCGCGTGCTCAACGAGCGCAAGGCCGGCCGGGCGGAAGCTCCGTGGCAGATCGTCTCCCAGGCGCTGTATCCCACGGCGGCCGCGCTCACGGCAGCCGATCAGGACGTGACCGATCCGTGGCAGGCCGCGACCACGACGACACAGACCGCCACCTTGAGCCGCACGAAGAAGACATGGACGTTCACGGTCGCGACGCAGCTCGACGGCGCCTTGAAGGTGACTCTGAGACCTTCGGCAGGGATGCGCGTCTCCGTCGACGTGTTCGCATCCTCGACCCGTGCTGCGCACGTCGTTTCCGCGCGGGCATTCACGCGCACCTTCACGGTCTGCGGGGCCCGGAGCTACCGGTTCCGGGCCACCGACCTGGTGGGCCGCGGTTCGGTTAGCCTCACGGTCGCGAAGCCTTAGCGCCGCTCTCTTAGCCGGCTCTCACCTTCCGTAAGGACAATGATGCCGTGAAGATTCTGGTCGTTGACGACGAACGCGCCGTGCGGGAGTCCCTCCGCAGAGCGCTGGAGCTCGAGGGCTACGACATCGAGCTGGCTGCCGACGGCCAAGAGGCGCTCCAGCTCCTCGAGACTAACGGGGATGCCCAGCCGGACGCGGTCATCCTCGACGTGCTGATGCCCGCGGTCGACGGGCTCGAGGTGTGCCGTCGGCTGCGCCGCGGCGGCAACCGTGTGCCGGTGCTGATGCTCACGGCGCGCGACGAGATCGAAAACCGTGTCGCCGGCCTCGACGCCGGCGCCGACGACTATGTCACGAAGCCGTTTGCCCTCGAGGAGCTCGTCGCCCGAGTGCGCGCGCTGCTGCGGAGGACCTCGGTCGGCGAGGATGAATTGCTGCGCTTTGGAGACCTCGAGCTCGATCCGGGGACTCGGGAGGTGCGGCGCGGCGGCGACCTCATCGAGCTCACCCGGACCGAGTTCGCGCTGCTCGAGCTGTTCATGACGAACCCGCGCCAGGTGCTGACGCGCTCGATCATCTTCGAACGGGTCTGGGGCTACGACTTCGGCTTCGCCTCCAACTCCCTCGACGTGTACATCGGCTATCTGCGCCGCAAGACAGAGGCAGGCGGAAAGCCACGTCTGATCCAGACCGTGCGCGGAGTCGGTTACGCGCTGCGCGAGCCATGAGCTTCCGCGCCCGCCTGGCACTCGTCGCTGCTGCGGCGGTTGCGCTCGCGGTCCTGACCTCGTCGTTCGTGATCTATTTCGTGGTGCGCGACCAGTTGCGGGCCACCGTCGACGATTCGCTGAAGACAACGGCCGCGAACCTGCGACAAACTCCGTTCCACGATTTCGAGCACTTCGGCACACCGCCCGGCGAGCTCGGTGGCGCGACGGGCTATCCGCAGGGCGTAGACGCGAACGGGAAGCTCTACCTGCCTCCCGGCGCGACGGTCTCGCTGCCGGTGAACGACGCCGTGGAGGCCGTTGCGCGAGGCGATCGAGGAGCGT
The DNA here is from genome assembly GCA_041493175.1 of Gaiellaceae bacterium. Classification (GTDB taxonomy): domain Bacteria; phylum Actinomycetota; class Thermoleophilia; order Gaiellales; family Gaiellaceae; genus 3-1-20CM-4-69-9. The sequence goes on from JBGPYI010000049.1 coordinate 7,043, forward strand.
TCTTCAGCGACACACACGTACGCGGGACACATCTTCGGATGCTGACCTTTCCCTTCCCCGGAGGCGCCGTGCAGGTCGCCCGCTCGCTGACGGAAGTCGATCACTCGCTCGGTCGCATCAAGAACCTGCTCATCCTGATTGCGGGCGGCGGAATCGCAATCGCGGCCGCCCTCGGCCTGGCGGTGTCGCGAGCGGCACTTGCTCCGGTTCGTCGACTCACTACGGCTACGGAGAACGTGACCGAGACGGGAGACCTTTCGGAACGCATCGATGTCGACGGCCGTGACGAGCTCAGCAGGCTCGCCGGCAGCTTCAACGCGATGCTCGGTGCGCTCGAGGAGTCTTCGCGCGCGCAGCGCCAGCTTGTCGCAGATGCGTCGCACGAACTGCGAACGCCGCTGACGAGCCTGCGGACGAACATCGAGGTTCTTGCGAGCGAGCGCAAGCTTCCCGCCGGGGAACGCGAACGCCTTCTCACCGACGTCGTCGACCAGCTGAGCGAGATGACGACGTTGATCTCGGAGCTGATCGAACTCGCACGCGGCGAGCAGCAGACGGCGGAACCGGAAGAGGTGCGGCTCGATCTCGTCGCTGCGGACGCAGTCGAGCGCGCACGGCGCAACCGCCCTGCAGTCACGTTCACCACCAACCTGCAGGAGTCGATGGTGCAGGGCGTCCCGGCGACGATCGAGCGTGCAGTTGCAAACCTGCTCGACAACGCCGCGAAGTGGAGCCCACCAGGTGCGGACGTTGAGGTTGCGGTGCGAGACGGTGAGGTCAGCGTGCGCGACCACGGCCCGGGGATCGACGAGGAAGACCTTCCCTACGTCTTCGATCGCTTCTATCGGTCTCGATCCGCACGCGGCCGGCCAGGCTCAGGGCTCGGGCTCGCGATCGTCCGCCAGGTGGCGGTTGCGCACGGCGGCGAGGTCGTTGCCGAGCCGGCCGACGGCGGCGGCACGCGGATGACGCTCCGCCTCAACGGCGGTTCTTAGGAACTTCTTAGCGCGCTCTTAGAGCGGGCTGGTTTCCTTTGCTCATGAAACTCAATCGAAAGACCAAGATCGTTGTCGGTACCGCTGCCTTCCTCGCCGCCGCAGGCGGTGGCGTTGCGGTCGCGGCTTCACACGCCGTATCGCCGACCGAGGAGAGCAAGGCGGTCATCGACGATGCAGCGAAGCAACTGGGAATCCCGTCGAGCAAGCTGAGCGATGCGCTGAAGAAGGCCCTCGGCGACCGCGTCGATGCGGCAGTCGCCGCGGGGCGCATCACGAAGGCCGAAGGTGATGCGCTCAAGCAGCGCATCCAGTCGGGCGGCTTCCCGCTCTTCGACGGGCTCCATCGCGACTTCGGCCATTTGGGCTTTCTCGGCCGCCTCGAAACCGCGGCCGGCTACATCGGCATAACGGAAGCGCAGCTCCGCAGTGAGCTCGAAGGCGGCCAGAGCCTTGCCCAGGTTGCGAAGACCCACGGCAAGTCGGTCGACGGCCTGATCGGCGCGATGGTCGCCGACGCGAAGGACAAGCTCGACAACGCCGTGTCCGCGGGCCGTCTGACGAAGGCCCAGGAAACCGAGATGCTCAGCGTCTTGAAGGACCGCATCACCAGTATTGCCAACTCGACCGGCCTGGATGAACCGCATTTCCGTCGTCCCGGCTTTGGCTTCCGCCACTTCGACGGCCCGCCCGCGTAGCGCACCCCGGCTCGTGAACGATCCCCGGTATCGTGCCCGGGGCGTTTCAGTGCAGATGACCGATCAGATCGCAGCTGGGCTCGACAAGCCGAGGTTGCGGGGCGTGCTCCATCAGGCCGCGTTCGTGATCGCGGTCGTCCTGGCGCCGTTGTTGATCGTCGGTGCGGACGGCGGACGACCGCGACTGGCCGCTGCGGTGTTCGCCGGCTCGGTCGCCGCGTGCTTCGGAGCCAGCGCGCTCTACCACCGGGTGACCTGGACGCCGCGCGCGCGCCTCTGGATGCGACGGATCGATCACGCCGGCGTCTACCTCCTGATTGCGGGGACGTACACGCCCGTCGCACTGCTCGTGCTGCGGGGCGCATTGCGCCCTGTTGTCCTGACGATCGTCTGGGCCGGCGCGGCCGCGGCGATCGTGCTCAAGTTCGTTTGGGTCGCAGCACCGAAATGGCTCGCGGCGGCAATCGGGATCGCACTCGGCTGGGTGGCCGTCGTCGCGCTCCCGCAGTTAATCGGCCGGCTGAACCCGGCGGCGGTGATCCTGCTCGTAGCCGGAGGGCTTGCGTACACGGCCGGTGCCGTCGTCTACGCGCGGCGCCGTCCGGATCCGGTACCGGCAGTGTTCGGCTATCACGAGCTCTTCCACGCGCTGACGATCGTGGGAGTCGCCTGTCAGTACGTGGCGATCGCGTTCTTCATCGTCCGCGCCGGCTGACGCCGACGCCGACGCAGACGCGACGGGTTGCCGAGCGGTGGCATCCCCTCGTTCTCAGCGGCTGTCTCGAGAGGGCCATTGTCGAAAGGCCCGGCGGATTCCGTTTTCGAAAGGCTCAGCGTTGCGCCTGCCTCAGCCAGCTTGCGCGGCCAACTCGACCAGGCCGGCCCGTTGGGTCGTGACGCTGCAGTGCGCCACTGCCCGCAGTCCACGCAGATCGTCGTACCACTCGCAGCTTTGGCGGCCGGCCGGCGGATCGCCGGAGTGTTCGCCCCGTCATCATCCTGACACGGGACGTGCTCCGTCTCCCGCGAACAGCCGCAGCAATAGCGGTGCAGCACCCTCTCCCTCGCCTGCAGAAAGCGCTGCTTTGCGCGACCCGCAGGCGGAGGTCCCGCTGCGGCCTCAGATGTCGCGCTCGGCCCGTCAAGGCGAATCCTGAACAGACCAGCGCTCATCGGTCGGCTCGTGCACGTCGCAGGCCGCGTCCAACTCTCGATCCGAAGCCCCCGCTCGACGCTGTCCCAATCTTTTCGTCCAGTTGACGAATCTCGCGCTGAACACCTCGCATCGCGTCGTCAGCCGTCACCTCGGCCGCGCCCAGCCGTGCCATCTCCTGCGGCGCCTGGTACGTCACGCCGGCGCGGCCGAGCGCGAGCGCGTCGCTGTTCAGGCGATACGCGTCGGCTCGGTTCTGGCTCAATGCCGGCAGCGACGCCCACAGTTCCTCGCGTCGTCGCTTGAGCTCATGGGATGTGGTTTCAGCCATGTTGCCCTCCTTGACGACGTTCGTTCAGTTGATGGATTCGTCCTTCTTTGCCCAACTGAAGTTCCGCCACTGCGGCGAGAAGACGCTGAGCTCCGGCCTCCTCCAACTCGGTCTCGGGCAGTGCGAACGCGGACTCTCTAGGTACTAGGGTCAAGCCTGCCTCCGTCGGAAGCGTTCTATGGCACGGCCAACGACCATGTCTCATCGACGCTTCGACCACTTTCATCAACCTCCCGCACGAAAGCGGGAGGACGCAGGAGCGTCACCGGGTTCGTCTAGCTATACAACATGCTATCAGTCAAACGACCGCTGGCTTGATCCGTG
>JBGPYI010000202.1:0-3649 GCA_041493175.1 Gaiellaceae bacterium
ACCTGTCTCTGCGCGACAGCGAGAAGGGCCTGTCGACCGGCGAGAAGCAGATGTTCGTGAAGGCCAAGAAGATCCTGGCCAGCGAGCTGATGTACGCGAAGGACATGGACGAGGAGGAGGCTGCCGAGTGGCTCGACGGCGTCCTCGTGGGGAGCCCGAACGGCAGCAGCAACGGTCGTAAGAAGACCACCGCCGCGAAGCCTGCGAAGGTCGCGTCCAAGAACGCCGCCAAGCCGGCCGCCCGCAAGACAGCCGCCAAGCCTGCTGCGAAGGTCAAGCCGAAGACAAAGGCGCGCGCCTCCTCGAGGTGAGCGTCTGGGCCGTCCTCGCTGCAGCGGGTAGCGGGGACCGGCTCGGTGCCGATCGTCCGAAAGCGTTCGCGCGTCTCGGCGACGAGCCGCTGCTTGCCCAGAGCCTGAAGCGTCTCGACGATTCGGACTGGGTGGACTTCATCGTGGTTGCCGCTCCTCCCGGCTGGGAGGAGCCTGCGATTCTGCTCGCCGAGGAACTCGGCTGCAGCAAGGTGAGCGCGTGCGTAACCGGCGGTGCGACGCGGGGCGAGTCGGTCGCGCGGGCGCTGGCGGAGGTGCCGGAGGACGCCGCGGTCGTGCTCGTCCACGATGCGGCGCGGCCGCTCCTGTCGAACGAGGTGATCGAGCGGGTGCTGACGGCGCTCGACGAGGGCTGGGACGGAGCGTTGCCCGGGCTGCCCCTGGCGGACACGATCAAGCGGGTCGACGACGAGGGTCGCGTCCTCGAGACTCTCAACAGGGACGAGTTGCGTGCGGTGCAGACGCCGCAGGCATTTGTGGCCTCCGTAATGCGTGAGGCCTACGCGCAGGGCGACGTGGCCGCAGCGAGCGACTGCTCTGCTCTGGTGGAGGCGCGAGGCGGGCGCATAAGAGTCGTCGAGGGCGATCCGAAGCTGATCAAGATCACGGATGTCGGTGACCTCGAGCGCGTCGCCGCGCTGCTGTGATCGTCGACTACCACATGCATCTCCGCAACGGGAGTGAGGAGCTCGCGCACGACACGTGGTCGGTCGATCCATTCGTCGACGCCGCGCGCGCGGCCGGTGTGGACGAGATCGGGTTCGCGGAACACATCTACTACTTCAAGCAGACGCGCTCCCTGTGGACCGTGCCGTATATGGCGGAGCGTTGCGTGCACGACATCGAGCCGTACGTCGAGGCGGTCGTGGCCGCGCGCGGCCGCGGGCTGCCGGTGAAGCTCGGGCTCGAGGTGGACTACGTGCCGGGCCGCGAGGAGGAGACGCGCGAGCTCTTGGCGTCCTATCCCTGGGACTACCTGCTCGGGTCGGTGCACTTCATCGGCGGGCTCAGTGTGGACGGGGAGGAGCCTCTGTTGCTCGACGCCGTGGGGGTCGAGGAAGCGTGGCGGCTGTACTTCGAGACGCTCGGAGCAGCCGCGCGCAGCAGGCTGTTCGATTCGCTCTCGCATCCCGACCTCGTGAAGATCTTCGGCGCCCGTGCGGCGTCGTTCGATTACGGACCGGTGGTGGATGCGATCGCCGTCTCCGGGGTCGCCGTGGAAGTGTCGACTGCCGGGCTCCACAAGCCGGTCCGCGAGCTCTATCCGCACCCCGAGTTTCTGGCCGCGTGTCGCGCGCGCGACGTTCCCGTCACGCTCGCCTCCGACGCGCATTCGCCGGACGTGGTCGGGCGGGACTTCGATCGAGCGCTCGAGCTTCTGCGTGCCGCGGGCTACGAGACGGTGACGGTGTTCGAGCAGCGCCGCGGACGGCAGGAGCCGCTCGGATGAGCCTGCGCGTGGGGATCGGCGTCGACGCGCACGCGTTCGAGGACGGCGTGCCGCTCGTGCTCGGCGGCGTCGCGTTCGAGTCGCCGCGCGGTCTTGCGGGCCACTCCGACGGCGACGTGATCACGCACGCGTTGATCGACGCTGTTCTCGGCGCAGCTGGGCTTGGTGACATCGGGTCGCTGTTCCCGTCCGACTCATCCACGCCGAAGGGGATCTCGTCGCTGGATCTGCTCCGCGATGCGGTCGCGCGCGTGCGCGAGGCCGGCTACGCGGTGGCGAATGCGGATTGCGTGCTGATCGGCGAGGAGCCGCGCATCTCGGAGCGTCGCACGGAGATGGCCGACGCACTGAGCTCGATCGTCGGTGCGCCGGTGAACGTGCGCGCGACGACGACCGACGGACTGGGTTTCACGGGCCGGCGCGAAGGTCTCGCTGCGCAGGCGGTTGCGCTCGTCGAATCCTCGTGAAGCTCATTCGCTACGCGGACGAGCCGGACCTTAGGGCGATCCGCTACGAGGTGCTCTCGAAGCCGACGTTTCCCGAGTACCTCCAGAACAACGTTCCCGGGAACAAGTACTGGGGCCGGCTCGCCGAGGACTTCCCTGACTTCCAGCTCGCGCTGGTCGACGGGGGCGAGCTGGTGGCCGAGTTCCATTCCGTTCCGACTCCGTGGGACGGGACGGATGAGGACCTGCCCTCTGGGTGGGACGAGGCGTTCCTGCGTGCATTCGAGAGCGGGCGCGAGCCGACCGTGCTCTCCGCGCTCGCGATCTCGGTGCGGCCGGACCGCCAGTCGCAAGGCCTCGCGGCGAGGATGCTGGAGGAGATGCGCAGTGCCGCTGCGGCAGGTGGGCTGCGTGAGCTGATCGCGCCGGTCCGCCCGACCCGGAAGGCGCAGTATCCGCTGATCCCGATCGAGCGCTACCTGGAGTGGCGCCGGCCGGACGGCTCGCACTTCGATCCGTGGATTCGCGTACACGAACGCATCGGCGGCGAGATCTTTGCTGCCGCGCCGGAGTCGATGGTCATGGACTGCCCGGTGTCGGACTGGGAAGAGTGGACCGGGATGCAGTTCCCGGAAGACGGCTTTTACATCGTCCCGGAGATGCTTGCGCCCCTCTATGTGCGCGACGGCCGCGGCCGTCACGTCGAGCCGAACGTGTGGCTACGGCATCGGCTCTAGCGGCGCTTGCCCTTGCGGGCCCGCTCGAGTTGCCGGCGCATCTGGCGGTTCTGCGCGATGTTCTCGGTCTGGTCGGCAGTCGCGTCGAGGTAGGCCTGGCGCTCGGAGGCGCTGAGTCGGGAGAGCGCTTGCTGCGCGCGCATCGGATCCCGGGCGACGCCTGACCGTTCCAGTTTCTTGACGGCGCTCGCGAGATCGGGATTCTGGCGCTCGAGCGCTGCCTGCGAGGCCTTCTTCATCAGGCGCCCGAGCAGCGGCAGCTTCATCATGAAGTTGATGATCGGCTTCAGGTAGCGGCCGCCCTTGATCCGGCCGAGGAGCGCGAACGTCCCCAGCAGGAGCAGCATCGCCCCGAGGATGTAGAGCGGGAAGAGGTAGAACCAGATCGACGCGGTCACGGGCCGGATCGTAGCCGGTAGGCTCCGGCTCCCGTGAGCTTCCTCAAGCGACTTCTCGGCTCGACGGACGCGGTCGAGGACGCGCGGGCGCGGGCGGGCAAGGAGGAGGGCGCCGGCGCCGCTCCGGCCTGGTGGAACGTCACTTCTCCGCAGGTCGAGCAGACCGACGCCGAGGTGATCTTGCGCATGGACGCACCCGGGCTCGATCCATCGTCATTGGAGAGCTCGGTCGACGGCGATGCCTTGGTGTTGAAGGCGCACGGGACGACCGACACCGGGTCGAAGG
>JBGPYI010000048.1:0-10615 GCA_041493175.1 Gaiellaceae bacterium
AACGAGTCCTCGCGCCGCTCGAGCTTCGACCCCGACTCGGCCGCAACCCCGTCGAGCAGCTGTTGCAGATCGGTCTCCGCTCGCACGAACTCCCCCGCAGAGAGCGGCTTGAAGACGACCCCGCCCGCGCCGGCTGTGCGCAGTCCGAGCTCGGTGTCGAGCGTCACCGCGGCTGTCGTGAGCGCGAAGAGCCGTTCGCGCGCAGGCCCTGCGAGCTTTTTCTTGCCGAAGAGAACGTCGCGAAGACCCACGCCGGGGCTATGCGACCGGTCGACCCATTTCTCGGGCGATCTCGCCAAGCGCCTCGAGGCGCTTCTCGAGCGGCGGATGGGTCATGAAGAGCGTCCGCGCGCCGCTCTTCACCGATGTCGGGATGATGAAGAACGCGTTCATGGCCTCCACCTGGCGCAGGTCGCGATCCGGGATCCTGAACATGTCGCTCGCGATCTTCTGCAGCGCGCTCATCAGGTGCTCGGGTGCGCCGGTGATCAGCGCCGAGCCGCGATCAGCCGCGAACTCGCGGTAGCGCGAGATGGCGAGGATGAGGACATGGCTGAGGACGTACGTCACGACTGACACGAGCAGGACGATCAGCCAGACCGGAACCGCGTTGTTGTCGCGGCTGCGCCCGCCGCCGCCGAACATGCCGCCGTAGAGCCCGAAGCGGGTGAGCAGGCCGGCGAGCATGGCGAAGAAGCTCGCGACGGTCATGATCAGGACGTCGCGGTTCCCGATGTGCGAGAGCTCGTGTGCGAGCACGCCCTCGATCTCGCGCGGCTCGAGGCGACGCCACAGGCCGCTCGTGACCGCGACGGCAGCGTGCTTCGGGCTTCGCCCCGTCGCGAACGCATTCGGCACGTCCGTGTCGATGATCGCGATACGCGGCTTGGGCAGGTCGGCCATCGCACAGAGTCGCTCGACCATGTCGTGCAGCTCGGGAGCCTGGTCGCGCTCGACAACCTTCGCGCCCGAGGCCGCGAGGGCGAGCTTGTCGGACGTGAAGTACTGGAAGAAGGCGATCCCCACGACGATCAGGATCATCGGGACGAGGCCGACACTCAGGACCTGGAAGAGGACCACCGCAAAGACCACGTAGAGGAGCCCGAGCAGGGAGCCCGTGAGAAGCATTCGCAACGTCAGACCGGCGTCGCGACCGTACGACCTGCGTTTCATCGAGAATCGCTTTCCTTGGAGGCGAGGGTTATACGACGGATCGTAGCCGCGGGGCTCATGACTGCGGGGTTCCTTGGCGCGAGCGCCACGGCCCAGGCCCGGCCGACGATCTACGTCGTCCAGCCGCACGGCGTATTCGCCATCGGCGGGGGGGCGGTTGGCCTCTACGTGCCGGGGGCCGGAGGCACCGTGAGCCGTTCAGGAGCGATTGCGGCGCTCAGACGCGGCACGGTCGAAAGCGCAGCCCTGGGCGGCAAGCCGCACGGGAAGATCCTCGTCGACCTCGTCTTCGGCGTTCCAGCGCAGCCCGTGCAAGCCGCCGTCTACGTCACTCTCCCGCCGCCGGGAGAGCACCCGAACACCAAGCGCTACAGCGTCATGATCTCCGGCGCCGGCTACCACGGCATCCTCACCTCCGACTCCACTCGGATCCGAGGCCTCGTCTCCATCGCCGATATCGCGCCGACGGCTGTCGCCCTGCAGCAGGCACGCCCACCCCCGATCCGGTCCGAGCCCGACCGGGACGCAGTCGACGATCTCCGTGCGCTGGACACTCGTCTGTCGCGCGTGCACCACGACCGCGGCTGGGTGTTCGTCACCGTCGTGCTGACGACCCTTGCGCTGACTGCCTTCGCGCCGCGCGCGGCCGGGCTCGCAGGCGCCGCAGCCGTGACCGCGTCACTGCTCTTGTCCTGGGCGGGGGCGACACGCTTCGGCCTGGTGATCCCAGCAATGGCGACGCTGACGATCGCGCTCGCAGTTGCAGGCTCGCTGCGCCGCAGGATCGTCCCCGCGACTGCGGCCGCGTTCTTGGTGGCGCTCACAGTCGTCCTCGCCGTCGATCCCGAGCTCAGCTCACTGGCGGTGCTCGGCGCGCGACCCGACGGCGGCGGACGCTTCTACGGCATCGGCAACCAGGTCGAGACACTGCTCCTCCCTCCCGTCCTGGTCGCCGCAGCCATCGGCGGGTTGCGCTGGCTCCTCCCACTTGCAGCGGTCGCGCTCGTGGCGATCGGCTGGAGCAAGACCGGCGCGGACGGCGGCGGCCTCCTCGTCTTCGCGACGGCGCTCGGGGTGCTGGGGTTGCGTCTCCGTGGGCTCTCGCTCACTCCCCGGCGCCTTGCTCTCGTGGCGGTGACCGTTCTCGTCGTCGGGCTCGCGTTCATCGCGCTCGACGCTGCGCTCGGGGGATCGAGTCACGTCACCCACGCAGTCGGGAGCGGGCCAGACTCGCTCCTCGGGGGTGTCGGACATCGCCTGCACCTTTCGTGGGCGTCCGCGACCGACCACTGGTACCACGTCCTGCCCTTCCTAGCCTGTCTCGCTGCACTCGTGTTGATGGGCACGATGCGGCCCCGACGCGCGACGGTCGATGCACTCCTCGCCGGCCTGGCGGTCTCGCTGCTCGTCAACGACACCCCGGTCGACGTGATCGGGCTCGGCGCGCTCGGCTGCTTGGCTCTCGTCCGTTGGGAGTCAGTAGACTCGCGCCCGATGCGCCGCGGAGCCCTGACCGCCGCCTCCGTCCTGGCCGTCCTGGCCGTGCTCGCGCTCGCGGGCTGCGGGAACGAGGGCGTCGGCCGCCCCCTGGCGGACACGGTCGTCGGAACGGTGAAAGCCGAGGCTCCCGGCAAGGCGATCTTCATCGCCCAGGGCTGCGGCTCCTGTCACACGTACAAGGCCGCCGGCCCGGACGCGACGGGCACGATCGGTCCCGACCTCGACAAGCTGCCCGACTACGCAAAGAACGCTCACCAGCCCTTCGCGCAGTTCGTGCGCGACTCGATCGTCGATCCGGACAAGTACGTCGAGAAGGGCTACGCGAAGGGTGTCATGCCGAAGGCCTACAAGGACCTGCCGCCCAATGACCTCAAGGCCCTCGTCGACTTCCTGACGAAGCCACAGGGCTGAACCTCCCACAGGATTTCCCGCGCGAGGTCGACGCCGTCGCGTGCGACCTCGACCGGACGCTGATCGGTGAGGACACTGTCCTGCGACCGCGGACTCGCGCGGCGATTGCGGCTACGCGCGCGGCGGGCATCCACGTGGTGCTGGTGACAGGGCGGATGTTCCAGTCCGTCCGCCGTTACGCACTGGAGGCAGGCATCGAAGATCCGGTCGTCTGCTACCAGGGCGCCGTCGTCGCGGAGCCCGTGAGCGGGCGTTGGCTACGTAACGTGCCGATCTCACTCGAGCTTGCACGCGAGACGATCGCAGCGTTGAACGCGGAAGGCTTCGGGCTCAACTGCTACGTGGACGACGAGCTGTACGTCGCCGAGGTCACGCCCGAAGCAAAGCGTTACGCGGATTTTCAGGATCTCGAGCTGCATCCGGTCGGCGATCTGCTCGAGTGGCTCGACTCACCGCCGACGAAGCTGGTCGTGATCGGCGACCCCGAGGTGCTCGACGGACTGAAGCAGCGGATGCTCGAGCGGTTCGACGGCCGCCTCTACATCTCGAAGTCGCTGCCGTACTTCCTCGAGTTCGCCTCGCCGGAAGTGACGAAGGCCGCCGGCCTCGAGTTCCTCGCCGACCACCTCGGCTTCGCGCGCGAGCGCACCGTCGCGTTCGGCGACGGGGAAAACGACATCGAGCTCGTCGACTGGGCCGGCTACGGCGTGGCGGTCGAGAACGCCGACGACCTCGTGAAGGAGGTCGCCGACCTCGTCTGCCCCACCGTCGACGAGGAAGGCGTGGCTCAGGTGCTCGAGGCGTACCTAGACTCCCGCAGATGATCGATCTCCGTGCTGCCCGTAACGATCCGGAAACCTTCCGCGCCGCGCTGGCGCGGAAGGGAGCGGCCGAGCTCTTCGACGAGCTGCTCGAGGCCGATCGCGTCGTCAGGGAAATCCAGCCAGGTGTCGAGGAGCTCCGCGCAGCACGAAAGCTCAAGGGCAAGCCGACCCCCGATCAGCTGAAGGAACTGGAAGGGGCCAAAGAGGAGCTACAGCAGCTTGAACAGCAGTTGGCGGCGGCCGAAGGCCGACGCACGGAACTCCTCGACCGGGTCCCGAACCCGCCGGACGAGGCCGCGCCGGATGGGGTCACCGAGGACGACGCCGTGGAGATCCGCCGCTGGGGCGATCCTCCGTCGTTCGACTTTCCCGTCAAGGACCACCTGGAGCTCGCCGCCGGGCGCATCGACCTCGAGCGGGCGGCGAAGGTTTCGGGCTCGCGCTTCGCATTTCGCAGCGGCGACGTCGCGCTGCTCGAGCTCGCGCTCTACCGGTTCGCTCTCGACCGGCTCATGAGCCGCGGCTTCACCCCCGTCCTCCCGCCGGTGCTCGTTCGTGAAGAGGCGATGTACGGGACCGGGTTCTTCCCGACCGACGAGGTGAACATCTATGCAGTCGAACGGGACGAGCTCTACCTCGTCGGAACGTCCGAGGTCCCGCTCGCCGCGATGCACGGCGGCGAGATTCTGGACGGTGACGATCTGCCGCTCCGCTACGCCGGCTACTCCACGTGTTTCCGCCGCGAGGCCGGCGCCGCGGGAAAGGACACACGCGGGATGTTCCGCGTCCACCAGTTCGACAAGGTGGAGATGTTCGTGTTCACGCGACCGGAATGGTCACGTGAGGAGCACGACCGGCTGCTCGACATCGAAGAGGAGCTCGTGCGGGAGCTCGAGCTGCCCTACCGCGTCGTCAACGTCGCCGCCGGCGACCTCGGCGCATCGGCGGCGAAGAAGTACGACATCGAGGCCTGGTTCCCCTCGCAGGAGCGCTACCGCGAGATCACGTCGACGTCGAACACGACCGACTACCAGGCGCGCCGCCTCGAGATCCGCCACCGCCGCGACGGCAAGCAACTGGAGCCGGTGCATACGCTCAACGGCACTGCGGTGACGGGCCGCGCGATGCTCGCGATCATGGAGAACTTCCAGGAAGCCGACGGCTCTGTGGCCGTGCCGCTGTCCCTGCACGAGTTCGGGGCGCCCCAGAGGCTCGGCGGCGAGCGCACCCAGACCTGAGCAACGAACACCCTCACTCAGGCGCCTCTAGCCGCCGAGCGCGACGCTACGGTGTGCGAACGGCGGGGTGCCGGAGCGGTCGAACGGGGCGGTCTTGAAAACCGCTGACCGCCGCAAGGCGGTCCGTGGGTTCAAATCCCACCCCCGCCGCTGCCCTTATCGCAGAACGTAAAGGACAAGCGTCGCGATGGCGACGATCAGCAGCACGAACGCTGCGTAACGCACGAAGCGCGGGTCCCGTGGCGGCGCGAGGACCTTCACGCGCACGAGCAGGTCGCCGGGGATGGAGCCCGCGCCTGCGTCGTTGCCGTCGCCGCCGACGCGCAGCTGCGCGCCGTCCTGCACGCCCGGCGGCACAAGGAGGCGGATCCGGCGCTCGGCCGAAACCGTCCCTTCTCCGCCGCACTGCGAGCAGGCCTCGGCGACACACGCCGGGCAGGGCTCGATCTGCAGCAGGTTGGCCACCTCCAGGTGCGACACCGTGCGCTTGCGTCCCGTGCCGCCGCAGTACTCGCATTCCGGGTCGGGCAGGCCGACCGAGCCGCGCCCCATGCAGGCCTTGCAGCGCACGACGGCCTCGTAGTTCACGATCCGGCGCGTCCCCTCTGTGGCCTCGAAGCTCCGCAGCTCGATTCCCACGTGGACGTTCTCCCCCCGCGCCGCCACGGCCGGCCGGGCCTCCCACAGCGCCTCGTCGAAGCCCTGGTTCCCGCGGCCCCGGTAGCCGTAGCGGTCGTACAGCAGCCGCGCCTCCCGCTTGGAGAGAACCCCGTACGCCTCGGCGAGCTCCCGGAACCGCGCCTCGGCATCGGGGGCGTCGGCCACGTCCGGATGCCAGTCGCGGGCAAGCGAGTGGAAAGCGCGCTTGATCGCGTCCCCGTCGGCGTCCCGGGCCAGCCCCAGCACCTCGTAGTAGTCCCTCTTGACCGCGGCCATGTCGGGATTCTCGCTTACCACACAGACACCGCAACCAATTGGGCCCGCCGCCGCCCCGCCCCGGCCTTCCGCCTTCCTAGGCGCCCCACCAGAAGCTCGCTGCCACCACCACGTAGAAGCCGACGAGGATCGCTCCCTCCTCCCATGTGCTCTCGCCGTCGTAGACCACGACGGCGCAGATCCACGCAGCGAGAAGTAGCACGATCGCGAGCAGCGTCGGGAAGACGAGCGTCAACGTGGTCGCGAAGAAGAGGCTCGCGAACACGAGCACGGGAGTGAGCAGCAAGGCGACCTGCAGCGCCGAGTTGATGATCACCGAGATCGCGAAGTCCGGACGGTTCTTCGCGGCGAGTTGCACGCCCACGACGTTCTCGACGGCGTTCCCGGCGATCGCGACCACCACGAGGCCGGCGAAGGCCTGGCTCATCCCGAGTGTCTCGGTAGCGGGCTTGAGCGCGCTGACGAACCAATCGCTCACGACCGCGGCGGCGACGCCGGTTGCGGCCAGGACGAGGACCGTCGTGGCGAGTGTCCAGCGCGGCGGCTCGTGAGTCCCCTCCTCGCCGCCCGCGAGGAACCCGGGCAGCGTCAGGAAGAACAGCGACAGCAGAACACCGGCGCAGATCAGGCTGAGCGTCTTCTCGTGCGCGGCCGCCGACGTGTGCACGGCGTGCGCCAGCGTCGGCACCGCTAGGATCGAGGCCGCCAAGACCGTCAACGTGGCGATCATCCGCGCGCGCGGCGAGTTGAAGGTCTGCGTGCCGTGCTTCGCACCGCCCGCGATGAACGCGATCCCGAGGACGAGGACGCTGTTGGCGATCACCGAGCCGACCAGCGCGGACTGCACGACCTGGGTCAGCCCTTGCCTCAATGCGAACAGCGCGATGAAGAGCTCGGGGAGATTGCCCAGTCCGGACTGGATCGCTCCTGCGGCCGAGGAGCCGACGCGGCCGCCCAGCTGCTCCGTGGCGCCTCCGACCAGCCGCGCGAGCACGGCAATCGCCAGTGCAGCGACCGCGAAGGTGAGCACAGGCGTCGCGTCCGCGAAGTGTGCGCCGGCGGCCACGGCCACGAGCGCTCCCGCGACGCCGAGCTCGATGACGTCCCTCCTCGTCACGTCCCTATCATCGAGGCATGACGGGAGAAGAGCTGCGGGAAGTGATGCGCCGCTTTCCCGCGCCGGTCGCCGTCGTGACCACGGAGCTCGAGGGCGAGCGGTTCGGGCTCACGGTCGGCTCGCTGGTCTCGCTGTCGCTGGCACCACCGCTCGTCGGCATCTCGATCGGCAAGGACTCGTCCTCGCACGAACCGATTCGCCGCGCCGGTGGCTGGGCAGCGAGTTTGCTGTCAGGTGCCCAGGTGAACGTCGCCCAGCATTTCGCGCGCAGCGGAATCCCGCCCGTCGCGTTGTGGAACGGCGTCGACGTGCGCGACGGCTCGCGTGGGCCACTGGTGAATGAAGCGCTCGCGTGGCTCGAATGCCGCACGTCCTCCGAGCACGACGCGGGCGACCACACGATCTTTGTCGGCGAGGTCGAGTCCACCGAACTGGGCTTCCCCGGCCAGGGCCTGGTGTACCGCGGTGGCGAGTACCTCCCCGCGTGATCGACGCGGTCGTCTTCGACCTCGACGGCGTCATCATCGATAGCGAGCAACTGTGGGACGAGGTGCGCGAAGGACTCGCGCGCGAACGCGGGGGCCGCTGGAGCGAGCAGGCGCAGGCGGACATGATGGGGATGAGCTCGACGGAGTGGTCGCGTTACCTGCACGAGGTGGTCGGTTTGCCGGAGCCGCCGGAGGAGATCAACCGCGAGGTCGTCCGCCGGATGCTCGGCCGCTACTCGGAGCAACTGCCGCTGATCGACGGTGCTGTCGACGCCGTGAAGCGGCTGAAGGCGCGCTGGCCGCTCGGCGTCGCCTCGTCGTCGAACCGCGAGCTGATCGACCGCGTGCTCGAGGTCTCGGGTCTTGCGCCGTACTTCAAGGCGACCGTCTCGTCGGAGGAAGTCGAACGCGGCAAGCCGGCGCCCGACGTCTACCTCGAAGCGGCACGCCGGCTCGGCGTGGAGCCGTCGCGCAGCGTGGCAATCGAGGACTCGGCGAACGGCATCCTCTCGGCCGATGCCGCAGGCATGCGTGTCGTCGCGATTCCCAACCGCGCTTTCCCGCCCCCGGCCGACGTGTTCGCGCGGGCGAGCGTCGTGCTGGAGTCGATCAAAGAGCTCGACCCAGATGTGATTACGGAGGTGGAGCGCCTTTCGACTGCCAGTAGCGGTTGAGCGCGCCCTGGACCTTGACGAACCAGACGATGTTCCCGATCAGCGGCAGCAGGAACCAGAACCCGGTCGTTCCGCGTACGGGACTGTGCTCGCCGTCGAGATCCTCGTACATGAAGCGGATCTCCGACGGGACGATGAAGAAGGTGACCGGCGAAATCAGAATGTAGATGACGAGCCCGATCACGCCGCCGACGCCGTTGCCGGAATAGCGCTTGATCTCCTCGTGCGTCTTGTACGTCCAGACGTACGTGTAGATCCCGAGGGTCAGGATGGCCCAGAGGATCGAGAGGCCGATCGAGCGCGTATTGCCAACGGGCCCGCGCTGCTGCTCGTGTGATGCCATGGTCTCGGTCACGTGCCGATCATGTCATGCCCGCCAGACGAGGTTCATCCCGTCACGCACCGTCAGCAGCACGTTCTCGACGCGAGGATCCTCCGACACGCGGTCGTTGAGGGCGCGAATCGCGCGCGTCGTCTCCTCTTCGTCCTCTTCGTCGACCACCCGGCCCGACCAGAGCGTGTTGTCGACGACCATCAGCCCGCCGTCGGCCAGCAACGGCAGCGTCGCCTCGTAGTAGTTGACGTAGTTCGGCTTGTCGGCATCGATGAAGACGAGGTCGAAGGGCCCGTCCAGCTGCGCGATCGTCTCGAGCCCGGGACCGAGCCGGTAGTCGATGCGATCTGCGATGCCCGCCTCCTCCGCGTAGCGCCGCGCGATCGCGGTCGTCTCCTCGTTGACGTCACAGGTGATCACGCGGCCGCCCGGCGGGAGCGCCAGCGCCATCGAGATCGACGAGTAGCCGGTGAACGTCCCCAGTTCGAGGACTCGTCGCGCGCGGAGGCTGCGGACGAGCACGCCCAGGAATCGGCCCTCGAGACGGCCGACCATCATCTGCGGTGCCGTCGTCTTCTCCCGGGTCTCGGCCGCGAGGCGCTCGAACAGCTCGCCGTCAGGAGAGGTGTGCTCCTCGGCGTACTCCTCGACGCGCGGGTCGACGATGAAGCTCACTCGACGCGCCCCAACAGCACGCAGCCGTTGTGGCCCCCGAGCCCCATTGCGTTCGAGAGGGCGACGTCGATCTTCGCCTCCCGTGCCTCGTTCGGCACGTAGTCGAGGTCGCAGTCGGGATCGGGGTGGCGGTAGTTGATCGTGGGCGGGATCACTCCTTCATGCAGCGCGAGCACGCACATCATCGCCTCGATCGCGCCCGCGGCGCCGAACGTGTGTCCCATCATCGACTTGGTCGACGAGACGGCGAGCTCGTAAGCGTGGTCGCCGAAGACATCCTTGATCGCTTTCGTCTCCGCGAGATCCCCGAGCGGGGTCGACGTGCCGTGGGCATTGATGTAGCCGACACGGTCACGCTCGATGCCGGCGCGCCGGAGCGCGGCTCGCATCATGTCGGCGACGCCGGTCGCCTCCGGCTCCGGTTGCGCCATGTGATGCGCGTCGTTCGAGGCGCCGTAGCCGAGCACTTCCGCGTACACGCGGGCGCCGCGTGCCTGCGCCGCCTCGAGCTCCTCCAGGACGAACACGCACGCGCCCTCCCCCATCACGAACCCGGCGCGCGTAGCGTCGAAGGGGCGCGATGCGCGAGGCGGATCTTCGTTCTCTACCGCGAGCCCGCGCATCGCGGTGAAGCCGGCGAGGATCAGCGGGTGCAGGCACGCCTCCCCGCCGCCGGCGAGCACGGCGTCGACGTCGCCGCGCTTGACCAGCTCAGCCGCCTCGCCGATCGCGTGCGAGCCCGTCGCGCACGCGGACACGACCGCGAAGTTCGGGCCCTTGATCCCGAGCGAGATCGCCAGCTGCCCGCTGGCGGAATCGACCAAGACGTTCGGGAGGAAGTTCGGGGACACGCGATCGGGCCCGCGCTCGCGGCGGATCTCCTCCTGCTCGAGGATCCCGCTGACGCCGCCGATCGCGGTGCCGAAGATGATTCCCACGCGCATCGGGTCGAAGCCGTTCAGCCCGGAATCGCCCATGGCCTCCCGTGCCGCGCCCAGCGCGAGCAGCACGTTCCGCTCCAGCTTCCTGACCTCCTTCGGCGATGCGACCTGAGTGGCGTCGAAGTCCTTGACCTCCGCGGCGATGCGCACCGGGAATTCGCTCGCGTCGAACGAGCGGATCCAGTCGATGCCGCTCTCGCCCGCCACGGCCGCGCGCCAGGTCGACCGCGCATCGTTGCCGAGCGGCGTGACGGCGCCAAGCCCTGTGACCGCGACCCTTCTCATCGCGTGAGCTTAGACAGGG
>JBGPYI010000108.1:0-7396 GCA_041493175.1 Gaiellaceae bacterium
ACCAGCTGCGCGGCCGTTCAGGCCGTCAGGGTGACCCGGGCGAATCGCGCTTCTACCTGTCGGGCGAAGACGATCTGGTGCGCCTGTTCGCGGGCGACCGGATCAAGCGGATCATGGAGCGCTTCAAGATTCCCGACGATCAGCCCATGGAGGCGAAGATCCTCTCCGGCCAGGTCGAGGGTGCTCAGAAGAAGGTCGAGGAGCAGAACTTCGTCGCGCGCAAGAACGTCCTCAAGTACGACGACGTGATGAACGCGCAGCGCATGGTCATCTACGAGCAGCGCCGCGCAGTCCTCGAGGGCCAGGACATGTCCGACCAGGTGCGCGAGTGGATCGACGAGGTTATCGCTCGCACCGTCGCGCAGTTCACGCAGGAGGACTACGCGGAGGAGTGGGATCTCGAAGGTCTCGTGAAGCAGATGGCGGCGCTCTACGACACGGAGGTCACGGTCGACGAGTTGCGCGAGGACCTCGGCGAGGTCACGCAGGAGTCGCTCATGGAGGAATTCCAGGAGGATGCGCGCGACTCGTACACCGCGAAGGAAGAAGAGTTGACGACCGACCTGATGCGCGAGCTGGAGCGCTTCGTCATCCTCCAGGTCGTCGACCAGCGCTGGCGCGAGCATCTCGACTCGATGGACTACCTGCGCGAGGGCGTCCATCTGCGCGCGATGGCGCAGAAGGACCCGCTCGTCGAGTACCGCCACGAAGGCCACATCATGTTCGAGGAGCTCGGCGCCCAGATCCGGGAAGAGGTCGTGCTGACGCTGTTCCACGCACAGCTCGCTCCGGAGGAAGCCGACGAGCTCCAGCGCGCGCAGCAAGCCGCGGGCGTGAACGGTGGCGGGCTGCAATATGCGCACGAGTCTTTGGCGGGTGCAGAGGCGATCGCCGCCGCGGGCGGCGGCGCAGGCGCCACCGCGACGCTCGCGATGTCGGGCGGCGGCACGACGTCAACAGCAGGCGCGCCGCGCCCGATCGTGAAGTCGGAGAAGGAGAACGTCGGCCGCAACGAGCCGTGCTGGTGCGGCAGCGGCAAGAAGTTCAAGAAGTGTCACGGCGCTTAACCCGAGCGAAAGCTGTGCTTTCGCTCGGTCTTTAGGATCGCTCGCTTCGCGGGGTAACGTGCGCGGGCGAAGCCCGCGCACTCTTCTGGGCTGGGGGTTGGCGAAGGGTCACTCCTGCGCGGGCAGTGGCGCTGACGCGTCCCTGCCCGCGTCAGCCCTTTGGCTGCCGGCAGGCCGAGCGTCTACAACCGCGCTCGCTGAACCACAGCTAACGGACCGGTCTTGCTCCGTCCGTGGCAGACGCGGTCCCTTGAGCCGCGTCTGGGGGTCTGACCCCGGCCACGGCCTTCAAGGCCGTGCCGAACTGTCTCGACGAGACATGGAGTTCGTGCCGAAAGTGTGACTTTTCTTCCACAGCCGGCTGGCTCGGACATGGTGGGGACAGTCCCCGGCATGTCTGTCGGCGTTGGCTACCATCGGCGCGTGGCCGAAGAGAGCGCACAGTCGCTCGAGCAACAGCTCGAGGAGATCAGGACCCAGCTGGCCTGGGTCCGTGATTACCTTTGACCCGGATGCGCTGACCGCCCGCCGCGCCGAGCTCGAGCAGCGGATGGGCGAGCCCGGTTTCTGGGACGACCAGGAACGCGCGGCGAAGATCTCGACGGAACACTCGCGCGTCACGCGCAAGCTCCAGCGCTACGACCAGCTCACGCGCGACTTCGAGGACGCGCAAGAGCTGCACGCGATGGACGGTGGGATGGAACAGGAGATCGTCGAGTCGATCGCGCCGCTCCAGCATGAGCTCGCCCGCCTCCAGGAGGACGCGCTCTTCAGCGGCGAGTACGACGCCGGCGACGCGGTCGTCACGCTGCAATCCGACGTCGGCGGCACGGACGCGCAGGACTTCACCGAGATGCTGATGCGCATGTACGAGCGCTGGGCCGACGACCGCGGCTTCAAGACGGAAGTCATCGAGGCGAGCCCGGGCGAAGAAGCCGGCCTCAAATCGGCGACGTTCACGGTGGAAGGCGAGAACGCGTACGGGATCCTCAGAGCGGAGCGAGGCAAGCACCGCCTCGTCCGCCTGAGCCCGTTCGACCAGGCGCATCGCCGTCATACGTCGTTCGCGCAGGTGATCCCGGCGCCGCTGCTCGCGCAGGACGAAGACCTCGAGATCGACGAGGGCGATCTGCGAATCGACACCTATCGCGCGCAAGGCGCGGGCGGCCAGCACGTGAACAAGACCGACTCCGCGGTCCGCATCACACACCTGCCGACAGGCGTCGTCGTCCAGTGCCAGAACGAGCGCTCCCAGACGGCCAACAAGCAGACCGCCATGCGGATCCTCAAGTCCCGCCTCGCCGAACTCGCCGAGGAGGAGCGCGAGCAGGAGCTCGCCAGGGAGCGGGGCGTCGTCAGCATGGGCTTCGGCGGGAACCCGATCCGGAGCTACGTCCTCCACCCGTACCAGCTGGTCAAGGACCACCGCACCGAGCACGAGGTGGGGAACGCCCAGGGGGTCCTCGACGGGAACCTGGACCCCTTCATCCACGCCTATTTGCTCGCCCGGGCAGCCGGGAAGGTCGTCTAACCCTTCAGCTAGACTGGCCGCAATTCCAAGGCCGGTGCGCGCACAGGAACCCGCGCCCCCTCAGAAAAACCTGGTGTCGGACGTAACCCTTCAGACAAAGGAGACCCCCGCGGGAACTCTCCCCGAGCCGCAGCCCACCGACGCGCCGGTCCCGAGCCCCGGCTCGATGATCGTCTTCGAGTCCGTGACCAAGATCTACGAGCCTGACGTGACTGCCCTCCGCGACGTCTCCTTCGTCATCGACAAGGGCGAGTTCGTCTTCGTCGTCGGCGCCTCCGGCTCCGGCAAATCGACGATCATCCGACTCCTGCTGAAGGAGCTCGAGCCGACCCGCGGGCGGATCTTCGTCGGGGGCCGCGACCTGACCCGGCTGCGCCGGTCGAACGTGCCGCAGTTGCGCCGCAACGTCGGCTGCGTCTTCCAGGACTTCAAGCTCCTGCCCACGCGCACCGCGGCCGAGAACGTCGCCTACGCGCTGAAGGTGCAGGGCGAGAGCGCCAACAACATCCGGCGCAAGGTGCCCGAGGTCATGAACATGGTCGGGCTCTCGCACAAGATGAACTCCCTCCCCGATGAACTTTCCGGTGGCGAGCAGCAGCGCGTCTCGATCGCGCGCGCCTTCGTCAACCACCCGCCGCTGCTCGTCTGTGACGAGCCGACCGGGAACCTCGATCCCGACACGTCCGTCGGAATCATGCAGCTCCTGTACCGCATCAACCGCGCCGGCACGACGATCCTGATGGTGACGCACGACCGCGAGATGGTCGACAAGATGCGCCGCCGCGTGATCGGGCTCGAGGATGGCCGGCTGGCGCGCGACGAGCGCCGCGGAGGCTACGAATCATAGAACGCGTCAAACTCCTCTTCACGGAGTCCCTGCGCTCGCTGGGCGCGAACCTCTCCACGACGCTCGCCGCCACCGTGACCGTGCTGATCGGCATGTTCCTGCTCGGCCTTTTCATCGCCTTCGGCACGTGGGTCGTCTCCTGGAGCAATCACGTGAAGCGCGAGCTCGTCGTGCACGTCTACTACTGCACGAGCGACACCTGCGCCAAGGAAGCGAGCGCCTCACAGATGAACGAGACCGCACGAGTTGCCACTGCCAGCTCGCTCGTGAAGCGCGTCGTGTTCGTGTCGAAGGCCGACGCCCTCCGGAGCATGAAGCAGAAGCATCCCGAGGAGGTCGGTGCGCTGCCGACGAATCCATTCCCGAACGCGCTGACGGTCATACCGAAGCGGGGGGAGGACGTCGAGAAGGTCGCGGCGCTCTTCCAGGCGAGCCCGTCGGTCGGGATCGACAAGGTCGACTACGGCAAGCAGACGACGCACCGCGTGCTCAAGCTGGCTCACGTGATCGAGATCTTCTTCGTCATCGCGGTCTTCCTCCTGCTGGCAGCATCCACCTTGCTGATCGCGAACACGATCCGCCTGTCGATCTTCTCGCGCCGTCGTGAGATCGAGGTGATGAAGCTCGTCGGCGCGACGAACTGGTTCGTGCGCGGTCCGTTCATGCTCGAAGGGCTTCTGTGCGGAGTTGCCGGCGCGGCTGGCGCTGTGCTGCTCCTCGCGATCGGCAAGGAGATCGCGCTGCCGTCGCTTCTCCACAGCGGTCCGCTCAAGGCCGGTAATGACGTGAACGCGATCGCGTTCTCGCTCAACGCGCTGATCTTGCTCGGCACCGGTCTCCTGCTCGGGGCTGCAGGCTCGGGCGTAACCATCCGCCGCTTCCTCAAAGTCTGAGCGACCTCCTCGTCGTCGAGGTCGACAAGCGCGGCAAGCTGCTCGTCGGCGAGCCGTACTTCGTTCCCAACGTCCCGGTCACGATCGACCGGAAGGGAAGCGGTGACATCCGGCCCGGCGATTTGGTCGTGGTGCGAACAGGCCGCGGTCGCGCACGGGTCGAGCGCAAGCTCGGCAAGGCGAAGGACATCCAGGTCGTGCTCGAGGGGTTGCTCGTGCACTCAGGCGTGTGGACGGAGTTCGAGCCCTACGAGGCGCCCGAGCCCGATCTGTCCAACCGCGTCGACTTGCGGGAGCAGCTCTGCTTCACGATCGACCCGGAGACCGCGAAGGACTTCGACGACGCGATCTCCGTCCAGGAGGAGGGAGACGGCTTCCGCTGGTGGGTTCACATCGCCGACGTGTCGGCGTACCTGCCAACGGGAATGCCGCTCGATCGTGGCGCCGCCGAGCGCGCGTTCTCGACCTACGTTCCGGGTCGGGTTGCGCCGATGCTGCCGCCGGAGCTGTCCGAGAACCGCTGCAGCCTCCGGCCGAACGAGGACCGCCTCTGCCTCACCGTCGAGATGCCGCCCGACGGCAAGCCGAAGTTCTACCGCTCGATCATCCGGAGCCGCGCGCGGCTGACGTATGCAGAAGCCGAAAGGCGAGACGCGGAGCCCGACGTCGTCGCGGCGCTCGAGGTCACGGACCGTCTCACCGCCGCGATGCGCGAGCAGCGGTTCGCGCGCGGCGCGCTCCGCATCGAAACGCCGGAGCTCAACTTCGAGTTCGACGGCAAGGGCGGCGTGGCGCGCGCGTGGAAGGAGACCGAGCCGACCGCGCACCGCCTCATCGAGGAGCTGATGATCGCCGCGAACGAGGCCGTCGCCGAGCTCCTCTCGGGGCGCAAACGCGCGGCGCTCTACCGGGTCCACGAACGGCCGGATCCGCAGGCGATCGAGCTCCTGCTGAAGAAGCTCGCCGATCTGGGCGTGCCGACGCCGCCCGCGCCGGAGCAGCTCTCACCGGCAACGGCCGCCGCGGTCGTCGCGGAGGTGAGCGAGCGAGTCATGGACTACGTCGAACGCTCGGGCCGCGGCCGCGAAGCCTTCCCGGCGCTCGTCCTCCGTTCGCTGAAGCAAGCCCGCTACCACCCCGAGAACCTCGGCCACTCGGGTCTCGCGAGCCGCGCCTACTGCCACTTCACCTCGCCGATCCGGCGCTACCCGGATCTCGTCGTCCACCGCACGCTGCTGCGCGAGCTCGGCCTCTCCGACGATCCGCCGCCGGCGGACCTCGACGGCCTCGCCGAGCACACCTCGACGCGCGAGCGGGCGGCGGCGCAGGTCGAGTACCTCGCAGACGAGCTCTGCCTGGCCTGGCTCCTGGAGGCGACGCTCTACGAGCGCGGTTGGGACGACCCGTTCGAAGGCGAGATCGTCGGGATGATCGCCTCGGGCCTCTTCATCCGGTTCGGCGACGTCTTCGAGGGCTACCTGCCCGCCAGACGCCTCGCCGGGGACTATTTCGAGCTCAACGAGCTCGGCACCGCCCTGGTGGGGCGCCGGGGCGGCGGAACCTACCGTCTGGGCGATCCGATCGAGGTGCTGGTGGAGAAGATCGAGAAGGCGGAAGGAAAGGTCGAGCTCTCCCCTGGTGGCCGCAGAACAGACCGTCTTGCGCGCTCGCGCAGAACTTGAGACGATCCGGCGCTGCGGCTCTCCCCCTTCGGAAAGGCTCGGTGATGACGGCGACTCGGTTGCTCTTTGGTGCAGGGTTGGTTGTTGCGGTCCTGGTGCTCGCGGCGCTGGCTCCCGCGGCCCGGACGACGGTCGCTGGAAGCGGTGCCATCTCCGGGTCGAGCCCGAGCTACACCTTGAGCGTCACGAATAGCGGTACGGAGACGATCAAGTGCATGCGCTACTTCGCTCCGTCAGGGACGTCGATACCGAGCGCCAGTGGGCCGGGTAGCACGTCAAGCTTCGGCAGCGGCTTCGGAGCTCAGAATCTCAACATCGCTCCCGGCCAGTCGGCTTCGTTCAGCTTCATCACCAGCCAGACTCTTTCACCGGGCAACAACGGGTCCCTTCACGTCTCGGGCGACTGCGTCGGCGACGTCACCGGCCAGCTCTCCGGCCCGACGGCGGCGAACACACCGTGCAATTGCATCTCGCTCAACGGCAGGATCGTGCCGAAGACCATCAAGATCACCAATCCCGGCGAGAGTGGAGGGATTCACCTCGAGTTCTCGGTCGCCTGGTTCATGAACTGCTCTACGGGCACCGGCGGTTGCAACGGCCAGCTCGAGCTTTTCCCTCCACAGCCTGCGCTGAAGCTGAAAACCCGATTCAAGCCGATCAGCGGCCGAATCAACTGCTCGACGAACTGCGCGACCAACAGATCTGGAGTCGCTCACTTCACCCTCATCGGCGGCCCCGCCCTCGGCAACCCCAAGCGGCTCGGCAAGAGCTTCACCATCACAATGAAGCGAACCTGCCAGGGCAAGAAGGTGGCCCCTCAGAGGTTCGTGCTCGTCTTCAATCGGATCGGCCTCGTGGACAAGGCGAAAAGCCGGCTCAAGTAGGCCCTTTTTCCCTGTAGACCGCCCTCGAAAGTAGGGAAGACCGTAGGAACTTCGCGCGTCTTGTAGTCGAGACTTCAGAACATGAAGAAGCGACTACTCATCACCTTGCTCGTCATCGCAGCCCTCGTCCTCGCGGGCCTCGGGATGATCATCGGCACGGGGAGCGACTGATGCTTTCCCTGACAGTCGCTGCCCCGCTTGCCTTCCTGCCGATCGTGAGCCTCGCGGCCACGCTCCGCTGGATGGCGGTCTCGGCCCGAACCTAACGGACGATCCGGAACGTACGGGAGCCGATCAGGTCGCCGTACTTCGCCGCAGGGCGAGCACCGTAGCCCGGCCAGACGTACCAGCTGTAGAGCCCGGGTTTCAGCGTGTACTTGCGGCCGTTGAACTTCCAGCTCGTCTTCATGATGTATGTCGGGCCCTTCGGCCAGACGCTCATGACCTTCACGCCGTTCAGCAGCAGCTGGGCGTTGTAGTACTGAGCTTCGG